>NZ_JBEXZD010000094.1:0-34057 GCF_040628575.1 Streptomyces sp. NPDC006393 | reverse complement strand
CTGGGCGAGCCGGGGGCGTACGCCGACTCGCCGCTGGCGCCCCCTGGCTGCGAGGCCGAGGTGCCGGTGGACACGCCGGTCGGTGCGCCGGTCGCCGATGTGGTGGTGACGGCGGAGGACGGCTCGTTCGTACCGCTGCGGGAACGGCTGGGCCGCGGGGCGCTGCTGGTCGTGCTGGTGGCGCCGGGCACGGGGGTGTGGGAGCGCCGGCACTGGGTGGGCGCCGGGATCATGCCCCGGCTGGCGGCCGCGGTGACGGCTCTGCCGCATCGCGCCGAGCTGCTGGTCGCCGAGAGTTATCCGGGGGCGGCCCCCCACACCGTGCTCCTGGTACGTCCCGACGGGCACCTGGTCACCGCGCTCGGCGGAGTGCGCCCCGCCGATCTGTACGCGGCGGCGGAGGCGGCGCTCGGCGGACCGGCACACACGGAGAGGCGGGCGGAGGCGGGGGCACGCTGACGTTCAGGCGCGCGCCGGCCGTACTCACCGTCACCGTGCTGTCCACATGGATTACGGTGAGTTGACCGGTTTCGGTGCGCCGTGGTGTACTCCGGATCGTGACCGACACCGATGTGCGCCTGTGGCGGAGGGTCCATATGGACCTCGTCCGCTATGCGGGCTGCGTCTGTCACGCGTTCTGCTGAACTCGCATCCCCTCTTTTTCCGCGCGCGCCGCTCACGTGCCTCCCGCGCTGCTCTGCGCCTCCGTGCCGTCGCGCGCCTCCCGCGAACGCTCTTCAGGACGGTGTACGTGTCTGTCTTCTCCCCCACAACCGCATCCGCTTCCGCACCCGCTTCCGCCACCACCACGACATCCACGGCTGCTCCGGCTGCTTCCGCCGCCCGGCAGCCCACCCAGGCGGAGCTCTTCGACTTCGCGCGGCGGGTGGCCGCCGACGCGGAGCTGATCGCCTCACTGCCGCTCGACCCCGAGGGCCGCACCTGGGTGCGGCTGGAGGGGCCCGCGGGCAGCGAGGCCTGGCTGATCGGGTGGCCACCCGGCACCGGCACCGGCTGGCACGACCACGCCGACTCGGTCGGTGCCTTCGTCACCGCCGCCGGTGAACTGACGGAGAACTCCCTCGCCGCCCGGCTGCCCACCGACGGCTGGAAGACCCTGGAACTCACCGACGACGTGGACCGAGAGCGACGGCTCCCGGCAGGAAGGGGCCGCTCCTTCGGCCGCCACCACGTCCACGAGGTGCTCAACGCGTCCATCGAACGGCACGCGATCTCCGTGCACGCCTACTACCCACCGCTGCCGCGGATCCGCCGCTACAGCCGCTCCGGCCAGACGCTGCGCCTGGAGCAGATCGAGCGCCCGGAGGACTGGCAGTGAGCGCAACCGGAGGACCGGCAGTGAGCGGCACGGGCGAACAGCCGGTCGGGATCGACGAGTTGCTGGAGCGGGTGCGCCGGGGCTACCAGCGCATCGAGCCGCGGGAGGCGTACGCCGCTGCCCGGGCCGGCGAGACCCTGCTGGTGGACATCCGCTACGCCGCGCTGCGCGAGCGGGACGGACTGATCCCCGGCGCCCTCGTCGTCGAGCGCAACGAACTCGAGTGGCGACTCGATCCCCGGGGCAGCCACCGCCTTCCCGAGGCCACCGGTCACGATCTGCACGTCGTGGTCGTCTGCAACGAGGGCTACGCGTCGAGTCTGGCGGCCGCGTCCCTGCACCAGCTCGGCCTGTACCGGGCGACCGATCTGGTCGGCGGCTTCCAGGCCTGGCGGACGGCCGGGCTCCCGGTGACGGCGTGGGCGCCGTAGCCGCTGTCTCAGTACTCCTCGTCGGCGAGGAACTCCGTGTCCTCGCCCTCTTCCTCCAGCGCCTGACGGACCACCCGCAGGGCCAGCCCCTGGGAGTAGCCCTTGCGGGCGAGCATGCCGGCCAGGCGGCGCAGCCGCTTGTCGCGGTCCAGGCCCCGGGTGGAGCGCAGCTTGCGGGCGACGAGCTCGCGGGCGGTGGCCTCCTCCTGCTCGCCGTCGAGCCGGCCGACGGCCTCGTCGATCAGTGTCGCGTCGACGCCCTTGGTGCGCAGTTCCTGGGCGAGCGCCCGGCGGGCCAGTCCGCGCCCGTGGTGCCGGGACTCCACCCACGCGTCCGCGAACGCGCTGTCGTCGATCAGCCCGACCTCCTCGAACCGGGACAGCACCTCCTCCGCCGCCTCGTCCGGGATCTCCCGCTTGCGCAGGGCGTCCGCGAGCTGCTTGCGGGTGCGTGGGGTCCCGGTGAGCAGGCGCAGACAGATCGCTCGCGCCCGCTCCACCGGGTCCCCCGGAGACTCCCCCTGCTCAGCCCTCGACAAGGAAGAGGTGTCCCCGTCCGCCACGGCCGCCGCCTCGCCGAAGCCCCGCCGGCGACGCCCGCGCCCACCGCGCGGCCCGCCGTCACGCGAGCCGTCCTGGCGTGAGCCACCACCCGCACGTGAGCCTGTCGCGGCGCCGTGCGGCCGGCACGCGTCGCCGTCCCCGTCCGCGCCGGCACCGTCGGCGCCCGTACCGGGCCGGTTCCCGGTGCCCCTCCCCCGTGGGGCACCGGAAGCGGTGTGTCCGTACTCGTGCTCGTACTCGGCCCAGTCGGTTCGTCGTGTCACGGGTCAGCTCTTGGCCGCGGCGGCCTTGGCCTTGGTGGCCTTGGCGGCCGCGGGGGCGGGCACCGTCTTGGCCGCGTCGCCCGGGGCGGCGGACACCGCCGCGTCCGCGCCCGGCTCTGCGGTCGGCTCCTCCGGCCGCACGCCGACGCCCAGCTTCTCCTTGATCTTCTTCTCGATCTCGTTGGCCAGGTCGGGGTTGTCCTTGAGGAAGTTGCGCGCGTTCTCCTTGCCCTGGCCGAGCTGGTCGCCCTCGTAGGTGTACCAGGCGCCGGCCTTGCGGACGAAGCCGTGCTCCACGCCCATGTCGATCAGGCCGCCCTCGCGGCTGATGCCCTGGCCGTAGAGGATGTCGAACTCGGCCTGCTTGAAGGGCGGAGCGACCTTGTTCTTGACGACCTTGCAGCGGGTGCGGTTGCCGACCGCCTCGGTGCCGTCCTTCAGGGTCTCGATACGGCGGATGTCGATGCGCACGGAGGCGTAGAACTTCAGCGCCCGGCCACCGGTCGTGGTCTCCGGGGAGCCGAACATCACACCGATCTTCTCGCGCAGCTGGTTGATGAAGATCGCGGTGGTCTTCGACTGGTTGAGCGCGCTGGTGATCTTACGCAGGGCCTGGCTCATCAGGCGGGCCTGCAGACCCACGTGCGAGTCGCCCATCTCGCCCTCGATCTCCGCGCGCGGGACGAGCGCGGCCACCGAGTCGATGACGATGAGGTCCAGCGCCCCGGAGCGGACCAGCATGTCCACGATCTCCAGCGCCTGCTCGCCGTTGTCCGGCTGGGAGAGGATCAGGTTGTCGATGTCGACACCGAGCTTGCGCGCGTACTCGGGGTCGAGGGCGTGCTCGGCGTCCACGAAGGCGACCTGGCCGCCGGCCTTCTGCGCGTTCGCCACGGCGTGCAGGGTCAGGGTCGTCTTGCCGGAGGACTCCGGGCCGTAGATCTCCACGACACGGCCGCGCGGCAGACCGCCGACGCCGAGGGCCACGTCGAGCGCGGTCGACCCGGTCGGGATGACCTCGATGGGCTCCTTCGACCGCTCGCCCATGCGCATGACCGCGCCCTTGCCGAATTGCCGTTCAATCTGTGCGAGCGCGGCGTCGAGCGCCTTCTCGCGGTCGGTTCCTGCCATGGGTTCCACCCGGTTTGCTTGAGTCGATCGCTTCACGTCAAAGACGCTAACGCCTGCCACTGACAATGCGCCTCGACGCACGTCCGGCCTGTGGATAACCAGAGGACCTTCTACCCCATAACGGGGTGAAATCCCCTCCGTCAGCGGCGCCGGAGCATCCATAAGAATGGATGTTCGATTTTCGTGTCAAGCTCGCCCGCACCCTCGGCGCGACCCGGCCGCCCGCCGCCCGCCCGCCTACTCCGTGCGCGGTAGACCGGATGCCTTCGACCGGACGACGACGGTCCACAGCGCCTTCGCGAGGCTTGCGCCATGGCAGTCTCCACTTTCCCGCGGCGCCCGTCAGCCCTGTCCGCCCACGCCCGCGCGCTGCGCCCCGCCGAGCGGCTGTGCCACGCCACCGGTCTGCTCCTCGTGCTGTCCGGCCTGGCGCACCTGGTCGTGTTCGCGGTCGACGGCGGGCCGTGGGACGGGCCCGTCTCCTGGCGCAAGCCCTTCACCTTCGGGCTGTCCTTCGGGGTGACGCTGATCGCGCTCACCTGGGTCACGTCGTATCTGCGCGTCGGGGAGCGGCTCCGCACGGCGCTGCTCGTCGTCTTCGCCGCCGACTGCGTCGTCGAGGTCGGGGGCATCACACTCCAGGCGTGGCGCCGGGTGCCCTCGCACCTGAACATGGAGACGCCCTTCGACACGGCGGTGTCGATGACGCTCGCGGTGGGCGGCGGGATCCTCGTCGTGCTTCTGACCACGTTCGCGGTCGTGTCCTTCCGGCGGCGGCCGACGGGGCCCGCCGGGATGGCGCTCGCGCTGCGCTCGGGGTTCGCGATCCTCCTGATCGCCCTGGCCTCGGGCGCCGCCATGATCGCGCGAGGCGTGGTGCTGACCCGGACCGGTCACCAGCAGGCGGCGTACCACTCGACGGCCCCGCTCAAGCCGCTGCACGGGGTGAGCCTGCACGCGGTGCTGGTCCTGCCCGCACTGGCCTGGCTGCTGTCCCGTACCTCCCTCGGCGAGCCGGCCCGCCGGCGGATCGTCACCGCCACGGTCGCCGCCTACGCCGCCGCCGTCGTCGGCGCCGGGATCCGGGCAGCCCTCACCTAGTGAACGCCGCCGGAACTCGTGAGCCCCATGAAGCCCACCGGCAGGAAGCCCACGGCCCCGGTCACTCCCCCGAGGGGCTCTCCCCCGCCACCACCGGCCCCCGCGACGCGTCCCCCGGCCCGGACACGGCCGCGGCCGTGGCCGTGGAGTCCGCCGTCCCGGCTTCCTCCGCCTCCGCCGGCCGGGTCCACAGCCGTCGCGCGCGGGTGAGCAGGCCCGGTGCCGTGACCCGGCCGCGGTGGCCGTGGACGCGGGGATCGTCCGTGACCGCGTACCGCTTCACGTACGCCCCGAGGAACGCCTGGAGCGTGGCGACCGCGGGAATCGCGATCAGCGCGCCGACGGCGCCGAGCAGCGCGGTGCCGGCGATCACCGAACCGAAGGCGACCGCGGGGTGGATGTCTACGGTCTTCGAGGTCAGCTTGGGCTGCAGCACGTAGTTCTCGAACTGCTGGTAGACCACCACGAAACCCAGCACCCACAGCGCGTACCACGGGTCGACCGTGAAGGCGATCAGCATCGGCAGGGCGCCCGCGAGATAGGTGCCGATGGTGGGGATGAACTGCGAGACCAGCCCCACCCAGACGCCGAGCACGGGCGCGTACGGCACGCCCAGGGCCTCCAGCAGGATGTAGTGGGCGATGCCCGAGATGAGCGCCATCAGACCGCGCGAGTACAGGTAGCCGCCGGTCTTGTCGACGGCGATCTCCCAGGCGCGCAGCACCTCGGCCTGGCGGGCGGGCGGCAGCACGGAGCATATGGTGCGGCGCAGCCGTGGCCCGTCGGCGGCGAAGTAGAACGAGAACAGCGCGATCGTCAGCAGGCGGAACAGGCCGCCGAGCACCTGCGCGGACACGTCGAGCACGCCCGCCGCGCTGTTCTGCGCGTACTTGCGCAGCCAGTCGGAGTGGAGCAGGCCCTCCTGGACGTCCACCCGTCTGAGGTCGGTGTGGAACGTGGCGTTGACCCAGTTGATGACGGAGTCGAGGTAGTCCGGGAAGCCCTCGACCATCTTGATGATCTGCCCGGCGAGCATGGAGCCGAGCAGGGTGACGAAGCCCGCCGTGGCGATGGCCAGGCCGAGGAAGACCAGGAAGGTCGCGAGGCCCCGCCGCATGCCGCGGGAGGCCATGCGGCTCACCGCGGGCTCGATGGCCAGGGCCAGGAAGAACGCGATGAGGATGTTGATCAGCAGGGCGGTGACCTGGTGGAAGGCCCAGCTGCCGAGCTGGAACGCGGCGATCAGCGCCAGCGCGAGCACCATCGCGCGCGGCAGCCAGCGCGGCATGCGGGCGCCCGGCCCGGCGGCGCCACCGGCCTGGGGCCGGGAAGGAGGCGTCGTACCGGTCGGGGGTGCGTGCTGGGCCGTCTGCCCGGACTCGTCAGTGGGTGCCACGGTGCAAGTCTCCCGCACGCCACCGACAGTCCGGCACACTCCCGCGACCGAGGGACACGGTCAGCGCCTCTCCCGCGGAACGTTCATGACCTGACAGACCACCCGCCACACGTCCTTGGCCTCCCAGCCGGCCGCCAGCGCCTCGTGCACCGTGCGCCCGCCGAGCTCCGACATCACGTGGTCGCGTGCGAAGGTGTCGGCGTATCCGGCACCGAAGTGCTCCGCCATCCGTTCCCAGAAGACCGTCAACCGCATGCCCCCCAGTATCCCGCCCCTGGAGGTGACCCCGAGCCGGGCCCGTCCGCCGACCGCGGGCACGCCGTGAACGGCACGACCGGCAGTGGCCCGTGTCTCACCCGCCCATGGCCCGTACCCCGGCCGTCACCAGCACGGCCGCCGCGACGACGAGCAGGAAGGGCGCCCGCAGGACCAGTGCCACGGCGGCGGCCGCGAGCCCGGCCGCCCGCGCGTCCAGGACGAGCGCGTGCCCGTCGGCGAACGTCTGCTGGGCGGTGAGGGCGGCGAGCAGCGCGACGGGAAGCAGTGCGGCGAGCCGCTTGACCAGCGGCCGTTCCAGGGCACCCGCCGGAACGAGCAGCCCGGCCAGCTTGACGGCGTAGCAGCCGAGGGCGGTCGCGGCGACCGCGATCCAGGTGTTCACCGCTCGTCCTCCTCTCGCACGCCGGCACGGGCGCCGTCCCTGCGGCGTCCCTCCAGGTAGAGGAGGGCCGGCGCGGCGAGTGCGGCCACCAGGACCGGCACCCCGGCGGGGAGCACGGGCAGCAGACCGAGCCCGAGGAGCACGGCGAGACCGGCGACGGCCCGCTCGGTGGCGGTCTTCAGCATGGGGGCGAGCAGCGCGAGGAACACGGCGGGACCGGCCGCGTCCAGGCCCCAGGCGCCGGTGTCCCCGATGGCCTTGGCGCCCAGCGCGCCGAGCACCGTGGTGAGGTTCCACAGGACGTACAGGGTGGCCCCGGTGACGGTGAAGCCGATCCGCGCGCTGCGGCGCGTGGGCTGGGCGAGGGTCACCGCGGTGGTCTCGTCGATGACCCACTGCGCGGCCAGCGGCCGCAGCCCGCGCGGGAGGGCCAGCAGCTGGGACAGGCGCAGTCCGTAGAACGCGTTGCGCACGCCCAGGAAGAAGGCCCCGGCGGCCGCCGTGAAGGGGTTGCCCCCGGCCGCGAGTGCCCCGACGAGGGCGAACTGCGAGGCCCCGGTGAACACCAGCAGGCTGAGCGCACAGGTCTGGAGCAGTGTCAGTCCGCTGCCCGCCGAGGTCACCCCGAAGGCGAACCCGGACAGTCCTACGGCGACTCCGACCCCGAGGGCGTCCCGGACGACGTCGGCGTCCGGTTTTCCGCCGTCGTCCTCTCCCGCGCCGCCGGCGCGTATGTCTGCGAGAGCTGTCTCTTCTTCCACACCCCGGACGGTAGGAGCAGCCGGGGCCGCGCGTCTTGTACGTTCTTGCGCTCGCGCTGGTAGGCACCCGGGGGCACGCCCACGATCCGGGAGAAGTGGCGGCTGAGGTGCGACTGGTCGGTGAACCCCACGTCCGCGGCGGCCCGGGCCGGTGCGGTGCCCTCGTCCAGCAGCTGCCTGGCCCGCCGCACCCGGGCGTCGGTCAGCCAGGTGTGCGGTGGCATGCCGTAGGCCTGCCGGAAGGCCCGCAGCAGGGCGAACGGGCTCGTCCCGAGGTCGGCCGCGAGCCTTTCCAGGGTCGGCGGCTCGGCCATGCGCTCCTCCAGCACGGCACGCGCGCGTGCCGCGATCCGGGCGCCCGCCGTGCGCACCAGCCGCTGCGGGAGCATCCCGCCGTTCAGCCGCAGCAGCCGTGTCACGGCGACCCGCAGCAGGGTGTCGGCGGCCAGCGCGTTCCCCTCGTCGGCGGCGCGCAGCACCTGGTGGACCAGTCCGACGGCGTACGGGTCCTCGAGCACCGGCCTCACGAACCCCGGTGTGCCGCGGATCCCCGTGGTCTCCGCGGCGATCTCGGCCACCAGGTCGGGTGCCGGGTACACCGCCCCGTACCGCCACCCTTCGGGGACCCCCGCCCGTCCCGTGTGCGGGGTGTCGGGATTGACCAGGGCGAGGGCCCCGGGCCCCGCGTACTGGTCGGCTCCCCGGTGGTGGAAGACCTCCACGCCCTCGGCGATGGCGGCGATCACGAAGTGCTCGTGGGTGTGCCGCACGAACTCCTTGCGGACATACCGGGCCCGCAGCAGATCGACACCGGGCAGCTCCTCGTACCGCCAGTGCCGTGCCCGCTCCTCGCCCGATCCCGACGCCATACGCTCATTCTCCGCGAAGCCCGGGGTGGATCTTTCCCGGACGCCGGTGCCGAGGCCCGGCCGACCGGCCGGACACACGAGCCGATTCGACCCTCGCAGCAGACAAAGTCCCAGGTCAGACCCCATTGTCAGTCGCTGGGTGCACGATGGACGCATGGTCAGCGATGCACACCGGGCCCTCGACGGCTTCTCCCCCGCGACCCGCGGCTGGTTCACGGGGGCCTTCTCCGCGCCCACCGCGGCCCAGGCGGGCGCGTGGCAGGCCATCGGCGCGGGCTCCGACGTGCTGGTGGTCGCCCCGACCGGCTCCGGCAAGACCCTGGCCGCCTTCCTCGCCGCCCTGGACCAGCTGGCCTCCACCCCGCCCCCGGCCGACCCGAGGAAGCGCTGCCGGGTGCTGTACGTGTCCCCGCTGAAGGCCCTCGCCGTCGACGTGGAACGCAACCTGCGCAGCCCGCTCACCGGCATCCGGCAGGAGTCCGTCCGCCTGGGCCTGCCCGAGCCGGAGGTGAGGGTCGGCATCCGCTCCGGCGACACCCCGGCCGCCGAGCGCCGCGCGCTGTCCACCCGCCCGCCGGACATCCTGATCACCACGCCCGAGTCGCTGTTCCTGATGCTGACGTCGGCCACGCGCGACGCGCTGACGGGTGTCGAGACGGTGATCCTCGACGAGGTGCACGCGGTCGCCGGCACCAAGCGCGGCGCCCACCTCGCCCTGTCCCTGGAGCGGCTCGACGAGCTGCTGCCGAAGCCGGCCCGTCGCATCGGACTGTCCGCGACCGTCCGCCCGGTCGACGAGATCGCCCGCTATCTGTCACCGCGCCGCAAGGTGGAGATCGTCCAGCCGGAGTCCGGCAAGGAGTTCGACCTGTCGGTCGTCGTCCCGATCGAGGACATGGGCGAGCTCGGCGGCTCCCCGGCCGCCGACGGAGGCGACGGCGCGGAGCGGCCCTCGATCTGGCCGCATGTCGAGGAGCGGATCGCGGACCTGGTCCAGGCCCACCGCTCGACGATCGTGTTCGCCAACTCCCGCCGGCTCGCCGAGCGCCTGTGCAACCGGCTCAACGAGATCGCCTACGAGCGCACGACCGGGCAGTCCCTGGACGAGCACCACTCCCCGGCGGAGCTGATGGGCGGCTCCGGCGCGGCGCACGGCGCACCCGCGGTCATCGCCCGCGCCCACCACGGTTCGGTCTCCAAGGAGCAGCGGGCGCTCGTCGAGGAGGACCTCAAGGCGGGCCGTCTCCCCGCGGTGGTGGCCACCTCCAGCCTGGAGCTGGGCATCGACATGGGCGCCGTGGACCTCGTCGTGCAGGTGGAGTCCCCGCCGTCCGTCGCCTCCGGTCTGCAGCGCGTCGGCCGCGCGGGACACCAGGTCGGTGCGGTCTCCACCGGCGTGGTCTTCCCGAAGTACCGCGGCGACCTGGTCCAGGCCGCGGTGGTCACCGAACGGATGCGCTCCGGTGCCATCGAGTCCCTCCGGGTGCCCGCCAACCCCCTGGACGTCCTCGCCCAGCAGCTGGTCGCCATGACGGCGCTGGACAGCTGGCAGGTCGACGACCTGCTGACCCTGGTCCGCCGGGCCGCGCCGTTCGCCTCCCTGCCGGAGTCGGCGTTCACCGCCGTTCTCGACATGCTCGCCGGCAGGTACCCGTCCGACGCGTTCGCGGAGCTGCGGCCGCGCGTGGTGTGGGACCGGGTGGCGGGCACGGTCACCGGCCGCCCCGGCGCGCAGCGCCTCGCCGTCACCTCCGGGGGCACGATCCCCGACCGCGGACTGTTCGGCGTGTTCCTCGCCGGCTCCGACCCCAAGAAGGGCGGCGGCCGGGTGGGCGAGCTGGACGAGGAGATGGTCTACGAGTCCCGGGTCGGCGACGTCTTCACGCTCGGCACCAGCTCGTGGCGCATCGAGGACATCACCCGCGACCGGGTCCTGGTCTCCCCCGCGCCCGGCGTGCCCGGCCGGCTGCCGTTCTGGAAGGGCGACCAGCTGGGCCGCCCGCTGGAACTGGGCCGGGCGGTGGGCGCGTTCCTGCGCGAGGTCGGCTCCCTGCCGGACGAGGACGCCCGGCTCAGGCTGCTCGCCGCCGGCCTCGACGCCTGGGCCGCGGACAACGTCCTCGCCTATCTGAAGGAGCAGCGCGAGGCGTGCGGCCATGTCCCCGACGACCGCACGATCGTCGTGGAGCGCTTCCGTGACGAGCTGGGCGACTGGCGGGTGGTGGTGCACTCGCCGTTCGGCGCCCAGGTGCACGCCCCGTGGGCGCTGGCCCTCGGTGCCCGCCTGTCCGAGCGGTACGGCATGGACGCGCAGGTCATGCACGCCGACGACGGCATCGTGCTGCGCCTTCCCGACGCCGACCTGATGGGCCTGGACCTCCTCGACCAGGAGCCCATGAAGGCCGGCCTGGAGTACGACACCGAGCAGGCGCCCGTGGGCGCGGCGGACGTCGCGTTCGACAAGGGCGAGGTCGACCAGATCGTCACCGACCAGGTCGGCGGCTCGGCCCTGTTCGCCTCCCGCTTCCGCGAGTGCGCCGCCCGCGCGCTGCTGCTGCCGCGCCGCAACCCCGGCAAGCGCACCCCGCTGTGGCAGCAGCGCCAGCGCGCGGCCCAACTGCTCCAGGTGGCGAGCGAGTTCGGTTCCTTCCCGATCGTCCTGGAGGCGGTCCGCGAGTGCCTCCAGGACGTCTTCGACGTCCCCGGCCTGGTGGAGCTGATGGGGGACGTCGAGTCCCGCAAGGTCCGCCTGGTCGAGGTCACCACGCCCGAGCCCTCACCGTTCGCGCGCTCGCTGCTCTTCGGGTACGTCGCCCAGTTCCTGTACGAGGGCGACTCGCCGCTCGCCGAGCGCCGCGCCGCCGCCCTGTCCCTGGACTCGCGGCTGCTGGCCGAGCTGCTGGGCCAGGCGGAGCTGCGCGAACTGCTGGACGCCGAGGTGCTGGTCGAGCTGGAGCGGGAGCTGCAGTGGCTGACCCAGGACCGCCGGGTCAAGGACGTCGAGGGCGTCGCGGACGTGCTGCGGCTGCTCGGCCCGCTCACCGACGAGGAGCTGGCGGAGCGGGGCGCGGAGCCGGGCTGGGCGCAGGAACTGGCCGGTGCCCGCCGGGCCATCCGGGTCCGGATCGGCGGGGCCGACCACTGGGCCGCGGTCGAGGACGCGGGCCGGCTGCGCGACGCGCTCGGCACCGCGCTGCCGGTGGGGGTGCCGGAGGCCTTCACCGAGCCGGTGAAGGACCCGCTGGGCGACCTCCTCGCGCGCTATGCCCGCACCCACGGCCCGTTCACCTCGACCACGGCGGCGGCCCGTTTCGGCCTGGGCGTGGCGGTCACGGAGGGCGCGCTGCAGCGGCTGGGCGCGAGCGGCCGCGTCGTCCAGGGCGAGTTCCACCCGGCGGGCATCGGCCAGGAGTGGTGCGACGCGGCGGTGCTGCGCCGGCTGCGCCGCCGCTCGCTGGCCGCGCTGCGGCACGAACTGGAGCCGGTGCCGCCGGCCGCGCTCGCCCAGTTCCTGCCCCAGTGGCAGCACATGGGCAGGGGACACGGTCTGCGAGGCGTCGACGGACTGGTGCGCGCCATCGAGCAGTTGCAGGGCGCCTCCGTGCCGGCCTCGGCGCTGGAGAAGCTGGTCCTGCCCTCACGGGTGGCGGACTACACCCCGTCGATGCTCGACGAACTCACCGCGGCCGGTGAGGTGGTGTGGGCGGGCGCCGGAGCACTGCCCGGCAAGGACGGCTGGGTCTCCCTGTATCTCGCGGACGCGGCCCCGCTCCTCCTGCCGCCCCCGCATCCGCTGGAGCTGACGGCGCTGCACCAGTCGGTCCTGGACGCCCTCTCCGGCGGCTATGGCCTGTTCTTCCGTCAGATCGCCGACCAGGTCCGCGCGACCACGCACCCCGAGGCCACGGATCCCCAACTGGCCGACGCCCTCTGGGACCTGGCCTGGTCGGGACGGCTCACCAACGACACGCTGGCGCCGATGCGTTCCCTGCTGGGCTCGGGCCGCACCGCGGGCTCCACCGCCCACCGGGCCAAGCGCGCCGTTCCGCGCGGGCGCTACGGCTCGTTGACGGCCGCCGCCCGTCCCGCCTCGCGCGGCGGCCCGCCGACCGTCGCCGGACGCTGGTCCCTGCTGCCCGCCCGCGACACCGACACCACCGTGCGCGCCCACGCGCTCGCCCGCACGCTCCTCGACCGGCATGGTGTGGTCACCCGGGGAGCGGTGTCCGCGGAGGGCGTCGAGGGCGGCTTCTCGGCCGTGTACCGGGTCCTGTCCGTCTTCGAGGAGAGCGGCCAGGCCCGACGGGGCTATGTGGTGGAGGGCCTGGGCGCGGCACAGTTCGCCATGGACGGCGCGGTCGACCGTCTCCGCGCGGTGGCCAACGCACGGGAGCGGGGCGAGGGCCTGCCCGGCCCGGCTTTCGCGGGCGGCGCGGGCCCGGACGGCTTCGGCTCGCCCGACGGCTTCCGGACGCCGAACGCCTCCGGACCGCCCGGCGGCCTCGACTCGGCCCTCCCCTTCGACCCGTCCGTGGGCTTCGACGCGGTCGGTCCCGGCGCCGCCGGCTTCGGCGGTGACGCCGACTGGCGGGCCACCGGCCGCTCCTCGCCGGACGAGTACGTCTCGCCCAGGGACTTCCCGTCACCGGGCTACGGCGGACCACGGGGCGGCGGTCAGGCCCTCCCGTACGGGGGCTCCGGTCCCGGTGCCCGGCGTGGCCGTGGCGGCTCCGCGGACTCCCGGGCGGTCGTCCTGGCCGCCGCCGACCCCGCGAACGCGTACGGCGCCGCCCTGCCCTGGCCGGAGCCGCCGACCGGCGCCGGGCACAAACCGGGGCGCAAGGCCGGCTCCCTGGTGGTGCTCGTGGACGGCGAGCTGACCCTGTACATGGAGCGCGGCGGCAAGACCCTGCTGGCCTGGCCCGCCGACCCGGAGGCCGCGGCCGGCGACGACCCGCGCCTGGCAGCGGCCGCCGAGGCACTGGCCGCGGCCGCCCGCGCGGGCTCCCTGGGCACGGTCACGGTGGAGCGCGTCAACGGCGCCTCGGCCCTGACCGCGCCCATCGGCAGCCTCCTGGAGGGAGCGGGCTTCATCGCGACCCCGCGCGGGCTGCGCCTGCGCGCATGACCGGAGCGGACGCGCAGGGGACCATGACCGGAGCGGACGTGCACGAGAACATGACCGGAGCGGACGTGCGCGGGAACATGACCGGAGCGGACGTGCGCGGGAACATGTCAGGCTGGAGCCATGCCCGAAGGTGACACGGTCTGGCAGACCGCGAGGCGACTGCACGACGCCCTCGCGGGCAAGGTGCTGACCAGAAGCGACTTCCGGGTGCCGAAGTACGCGACGGTGGACCTTTCCGGCCGGACCGTCCTGGACACGATCTCGCGCGGCAAGCACCTGCTCACCCGCGTCGAGGGCGGCCTGACCCTGCACTCGCACCTGTTGATGGAGGGCGCCTGGAAGGTCTACGGCGACGGCGAACGGTGGAAGGGCGGCCCCGGCCACCAGATCCGCGCCGTCCTCGCCACCACCGACCGCGCCGCCGTCGGCTACCGCCTCCAGGTGCTCGACCTGATGCGCACCACCGAGGAGGACCGCACCGTCGGCCACCTCGGCCCGGACCTCCTCGGCCCCGACTGGGACGGCGACCTGGCGCTGGCCAACCTCCTGGCCGACCCCGCCCGTCCGCTCGGCGAGGCCCTGCTCGACCAGCGCAATCTCGCCGGCATCGGCAACGTCTACAAGAGCGAGATCTGCTTCCTGCTCGGCGTGACCCCATGGCTGCCCGTGGGCGCCCTGCCCACCGAGCGCGCCGTGCAGCTGCCCCCACTCGCGAAGAGCCTCCTGGAGGCCAACCGCGACCGTCCGGTCCGCCGGACCACGGGCGTGCGCGGCCAGGACCTGTTCGTGTACGGCCGGGCGCCCCGCCCCTGCCTGCGCTGCGGCACCTCCGTGCGCGTGGCCGACCAGGGCGACGGCTCCCAGGAGCGTCCCACGTACTGGTGTCCGAGCTGCCAGGGCGGTCCCGCTCCGGCGCCGGGTTCCCCGCAGAGCTGGCGGGAGCGTTACCGCCGTACGACCAGGTGACACCCGGAGTCAGTGGCCCCCCGCCTCGTCGTCGGCGACAGCGTCCTCGGGGTCGGACTCCTTGAAGGCAGAGTCCTTGAGGGCTGTCTCCTTGAGGACTGATTCCTTGGGGACACAGTGCACGGGCAGCACACTCAGCCCCCACCCACCTGCCACGACCGCGCCCTCCAGCACCCCCGCGTCGCCCGACAGGACCAGCCGCAGCACCGCCCACCACCACACCGCGCCGAGCCCCAGAGCGGCCAGAGCCGTCGCCCGACGCGCTGCCGGCCCCGCCATCGCACCCACGCACCCACCTCCAGCCGACGCTCCGGCCGACAGCCCGACGGCGCTCCCGTCAGGTTCCAGCGCCGGTCGAGCCGAGCGCCACCCGGCCTCAACCATCGCCCCGCACAGGCGAAGGCACAAACGAACGGCAGCACGCACGAGCACGCACGAAGGCCCCGGCCTGGGCTCCCCCGGGTTTCCCGGAGAAGCCCCGGCCGGGGCCTCGCGACGTGTGTGTCAGCTCATGTGTCAGTCAGCTCTGGCGCGCGCGAACGATCACGCGGCGACCACGTCCACCGCTTCCGCGGGCGCCTTGATGGTCACCCGTTCCGGTGGCACACCGGTCACCGACACGGAACCCAGCATCGGGCGAACCGGCGTGGGCACGGGCTCGGTGGCCGCAGCAGACTGGGCCAGCTCGGCGAGGGCGAGCTCGTCGCTCACTTCCCGCATGAGCTCGGACATCCGTACGTCCAGCGCGTCGCAGATGGCGGAGAGCAGCTCGGAGGAAGCCTCCTTCTGCCCCCGCTCCACCTCGGAGAGATAGCCGAGCGAGACTCGGGCGGACGAGGAGACTTCGCGCAGAGTACGGCCCTGGCGTTGGCGCTGCCGACGCAGCACGTCACCCAGCAGGCGACGGAGCAGAATCATCGGTGGCTCCCTCCTCGGACCGCGTAGCCGCATCCTTCACGCCCCACCGTACCGCCTCGCGCCGCGGCCGTGCGGGGAGCGATGTCGTGTTCACTCAGGGCTGCAAACATCAGAACCCCCCGTTCCGTTCCGTATCCTGTGCCCGCTCATTCCCGGTCTGTTCGCCCGCAATCCGCTTCAGAAGCAGTGCGAGCACGCTCCGTACACTCTCCATACGAATTTCCGTCCGGCCGCCGTTCAACCGCAGCGCGGCCGTTTTCTCGCCGGGGGCCGTGCCGTTCTCCGTTTCGCCGGGGCCGTCCACGGCCACGAAGACCGTTCCGACGGGCTGTCCGTCCTGGGGGTCGGGGCCGGCGACCCCGGTGGTCGCGATGCCCCAGTCGGCTCCCAGGGCCTTGCGCACACCAGCCGCCATCTGGGCCGCGACCTGCGGATCCACCGCACCGCGTTGCGCCAGCAGAGTGGCGTCCACACCGAGCAGCTCGTGCTTGAGCTCCGTGGCGTACGCGGTGACCGAACCCCGGAAGACCTTGGAGGCCCCGGGGACCGACGTGATCTCCGCCGCGACCAGACCGCCGGTCAGTGACTCGGCGACGGCGATCGTCTCGCCCCTCACCGTGAGTAGTCCCACGACTTCGGCGGCCGGCGAACTCACGCTTCCGACTCCTCCAACGCGGCCCGGCGCTCGGCGATTCCCCGCCTGCGCAGCACGATGGCCTGTCTCACATAGTCAAGTCCGGTCACCACGGTCAGCACGACGGCCGCGGCCATCACCCAGAACCGGAGGGTGGCCAGCCAGCCCGTCAGCGCCAGCACATACATCCCGACGGCCACACCCTGTGTGAGCGTCTTCAGCTTGCCGCCGCGGCTCGCGGGGATGACGCCGTAGCGGATGACGAGGAAACGCAGCAGGGTGATCCCGAGTTCCCGGCCGAGGATCACGCCGGTCACCCACCAGGGCAGGTCGCCGAGCCCGGAGAGACAGATCAGCGCCGCCCCCATGATCGCCTTGTCGGCGATGGGGTCGGCGATCTTCCCGAAGTCGGTGACGAGGTTGTACGTCCGTGCCAGGTGACCGTCGAACAGGTCGGTGATCATGGCGATGGCGAAGGCCGCCCAGGCGAAGGAGCGCCACGCCGGGTCGTACCCGCCGTTCTCCAGCATCAGGAACACGAACGCCGGCACCAGCAGCAGCCGGAGCATGGTCAGCAGGTTGGCGACGTTCCAGACGCTGGCCTGGTTCACGGCGGCCGCCGCGATCTTCCCGCCACGGGCGGGTTTGCCACCGGCCGGCTCCTGAGCCTCGCGGCCGGCCGCGCCGGGCCCGTGACCGGAGGTGCCGGCGGCGCCGGGGGCCCCGTCCGCACCGGTACGGCCCGACGCGGCCCCTCGCGCGCCGGAGGAGCCGCCCGCCGCGGATGCCGGGACTCCCGTCATCTGCCCGCCTCCTCATCGCACGTGACCGCGCCCGCCAGCGGCTCGGCCACCAGGTCGACACCCTCCGTGCCGACCACCTTGGCCTCGACCACACGGCCGGCGCTCAGGCCCTCGCCGCTGGTGAGCAGCACCTGCCCGTCCGTCTCCGGCGCCTGGTGCGCCGCACGTCCGTACACCCCCTCCTCGGGGTCCACGGACTCCACGAGTACCCGCACCGTCTCACCGACGCGCTCCTCGGCCCGCTGCGAGACGAGCTCCTCAGCCAGCCGGGAGACACGTGCCAGTCGCTCGGCGACGATCTCCTCCTCCAGCTTGCCGTCGTAGGTCGCCGCCTCGGTGCCCTCCTCGTCGGAGTAGCCGAAGACACCGATCGCGTCCAGCCTCGCGCCGTTCAGGAAGCGCTCCAGCTCGGCCAGATCGGCCTCGGACTCGCCGGGGAAGCCGACGATGAAGTTGGAGCGCACTCCGGCCTCGGGCGCCTTGGAGCGGATGGTGTCGAGCAGCTCCAGGAAGCGGTCGGTGTCGCCGAAGCGGCGCATGGCCCGCAGCACGCCGGGCGCGGAGTGCTGGAAGGACAGGTCGAAGTAGGGGGCGACCTTCGGGGTGGAGGTCAGGACGTCGATGAGCCCGGGGCGCATCTCGGCCGGCTGGAGGTAGCTGACCCGCACCCGCTCGATGCCGTCGACCTCGGCCAGCTCGGGCAGCAGGGACTCCAGCAGGCGGATGTCGCCGAGGTCCTTGCCGTAGGAGGTGTTGTTCTCGGAGACCAGCATGATCTCCTTGACGCCCTGCTCGGCCAGCCACCGCGTCTCGTTCAGCACGTCGCTCGGGCGGCGGGAGATGAAGGAGCCGCGGAAGGACGGAATGGCGCAGAAGGAGCAGCGCCGGTCGCAGCCGGAGGCCAGCTTGACCGAGGCGACCGGGGAGCCGCCCAGACGGCGGCGCAGGGGCGCGCGCGGGCCGGAGGCCGGCGCGAGGCCCTCGGGAAGATCCGCGGGAGCGTGCCCCGGCAGCGCGACCGAGGCCCCCGCCTCCTGCCGCTCGGCCGGGCTGATCGGCAGCAGCTTGCGGCGGTCGCGCGGGGTGTGCGCGGCGTGGATGCCGCCGTTCAGGATCGTCTGAAGGCGGTCGGAGATGTTCACGTAGTCGTCGAAGCCGAGCACGCCGTCGGCCTCGGGGAGGGCCTCGGCGAGCTCCTTGCCGTACCGCTCGGCCATGCAGCCGACCGCGACGACGGCCTGCGTTCTGCCATGGTCCTTGAGGTCGTTGGCCTCCAGGAGGGCGTCGACGGAGTCCTTCTTGGCGGCTTCCACGAAGCCACAGGTGTTGACCACGGCGACGTCCGCGTCCGCGGCGTCCTCCACGAGCTGCCAGCCGTCCGCCTCCAAACGGCCTGCGAGCTCCTCCGAGTCCACCTCGTTACGGGCGCAGCCGAGAGTGACGAGTGCGACGGTACGGCGTTCAGGCATGGGCTCAAGACTACTTCGTCCCACCGACAGCCCACGTCGAAGGGGTTGGCCGATCTTGGCCAACCCCTTCGCCGTGCGTCCGCTTCCCTCCCTGGTGAGGGGGCTATCCGACCTGCGGGTCGCCCTTGGTGTACGTGAGGCGTTCCACGGCGCCCGGCTGGAACTGATCCTCGATCTTCTTGCCGTTCACATAGAGCTGGATGGCGCCGGCGTCGCCCAGGATGAGGTTGATCTTGGTGCTGTCCTGGAAGGTCTTGGACTCGCCCTTGTTGAGCAGCCCGTCGAAGAGCATGCGGCCGTTGTGGTCCTTGGCGGAGATCCAGCTGCGCCCGTTCGGCGCGCTGACCTGGACGGTCACCTTGTCCTGGGGCGCGGCCGCGATGGCGCTGTCGGACGGGGCCGGCTTCTGGTCGGCCGGCTTGCCGCTCTTCGGCGTCGGCGAGGCGGCCTTGCTGGTGCTGGGGGTGGAGCCCTCGGCGACGTGCGACTTGGCGCTGCTGTCGCTGCCGCCGCCCTTGAAGGCGGTGAAACCGACGAATCCGACGACGACGACGATGGCGGCGACCATGGCCGCGGTCCAGTTGGGGCCGCGCCGCTCGGGGCGGATACGTTCCGCCTCGAACAGCGGGGCGGCCGGGGTCGGGGCGGGGCGGCCGCCGTGCTCGGCGTCGTACTGCGCGAGCAGCGGGGCCGGATCGAGGTGGACGGCTCGGGCCAGGGTCCGGATGTGCCCACGGGCGTAGACGTCGCCGCCGCAGGGGGCGAAGTCGTCGGCCTCGATGGCGTGCAGGATCGCGATGCGGACGCGGGTGGCGGCGCTGACCTCGTCGACGGTCAGCCCGGCGGCGAGCCGCGCGTCCTTCAGGACACGGCCGATGGAGGGGCGGGCTTCCTCGGAAACGTCTTCGAACGGACGCTCGTCTTCAGGGGAGTTGCCGATGGACACGGGGGCGCCTTTCGAGCGTGTAGCCGCCTGTGCTGGACGTTCAGTCTAGGGGGGTGCCAAAGGGTGGAGCGACCCGGCGGTAGGACTTTGTACGCCATCGGAATGGCCGGACAATCCGATGGTGGGACAGGTACGGAAACCATGGTGGGACCCGCACCGGTCCTCTCGCTCAACTTGACGTACGCCCAAGGGAAACGGTTGCTCACCGCCGTCTAACGGGTGGATCACGGTGCGGCCGCCCTTCCACCCGCCGTCGGCCGGAGGCCGCCTCCACCGGACGGACGTCCCTGTGCTGTTACCCCTCGGTCTCGCCCCGAATCACGGCCAGCACACCGTCCAGGTCGTCGGGCTTCACGAGCACGTCACGCGCCTTGGACCCCTCGCTGGGTCCGACGATGTTCCGGGACTCCATGAGGTCCATCAGCCGCCCCGCCTTGGCGAAGCCGACGCGCAGCTTGCGCTGCAGCATGGACGTCGACCCGAACTGCGTGGAGACGACCAGCTCGGCCGCCTGGCAGAGCAGGTCGAGGTCGTCACCGATGTCCTCGTCGATCTCCCTCTTCTGCTTGGTGCCGACGGTGACGTCTTCGCGGAAGACCGGCGTCATCTGGTCCTTGCAGTGGCGGACGACGGCCGCGACCTCGTCCTCGGTGACGAAGGCGCCCTGCATACGGGTCGGCTTGCTCGCGCCCATCGGCAGGAAGAGCCCGTCGCCCTTGCCGATCAGCTTCTCGGCGCCCGGCTGGTCGAGGATGACGCGGCTGTCGGCGAGCGAGGAGGTGGCGAACGCGAGCCGGGAGGGCACGTTCGCCTTGATCAGACCGGTGACGACGTCGACCGAGGGCCGCTGGGTGGCGAGCACCAGGTGGATGCCGGCCGCGCGCGCCAGCTGGGTGATGCGCACGATCGCGTCCTCGACGTCACGCGGCGCGACCATCATCAGGTCGGCGAGCTCGTCGACGATCACCAGCAGGTACGGGTACGGCTGGAGCTCGCGCTCGCTGCCCTCGGGCGACTGCACCTTGCCGTTGCGCACGGCCGCGTTGAAGTCGTCGATGTGCCGGAACCCGTAGGCCGCCAGGTCGTCGTACCGCAGGTCCATCTCCCGCACGACCCACTGCAGTGCCTCGGCGGCTCGCTTGGGGTTGGTGATGATCGGCGTGATCAGGTGCGGGATGCCCTCGTACGCGGTCAGCTCGACGCGCTTGGGGTCCACGAGGACCATGCGCACGTCCTCCGGAGTCGCCCGCATCATGATCGAGGTGATCAGGCAGTTGATGCAGGACGACTTGCCGGAACCGGTGGCGCCGGCGACCAGGACGTGCGGCATCTTCGCGATGTTGGCCATCACATAGCCGCCCTCGACGTCCTTGCCGAGCGCGACCAGCATGGGGTGGTCGTCCTCGGCCGCCGCCGCCAGACGGAGCACGTCACCGAGGTTGACCATCTCCCGGTCGGTGTTCGGGATCTCGATGCCGACCGCGGACTTTCCGGGGATAGGGCTGATGATCCGCACGTCCGGGCTGGCAACCGCGTACGCGATGTTCTTGGTCAGCGCGGTGATCCGCTCGACCTTCACGGCGGGACCGAGCTCGACCTCGTAGCGGGTGACCGTCGGCCCGCGGGTGAAGCCGGTGACGCGGGCGTCGACCTTGAACTCGGTGAAGACGTTGGTGAGCGAGGCGACGATGGCGTCGTTGGCGGCGCTGCGCGCTTTGCCCGGGCCGCCCCGCTCCAGCAGGTCCAGGGCGGGCAGGGAGTAGGTGATGTCGCCGGACAGCTGGAGCTGCTCGGCGCGCGGCGGCAGCTCACGGGTCTCGGCGGGCGGGGTCTTGGTGAGGTCCGGGACCCCCGCGGCCGGCTTCTCCTGTCGTCCCTGTTCCTCCCGCGCGGGCCGGCCGGCCGGCGGGTCGGTCTCGGGACGCGCGGCCGGCGGGTCCGCGGTGAGCCCGGTGGCCGGCGCGTTCGCCGTGGGTCCGGTGGCCGGACCGTCCGGTTCGGGACGCGCGGCCGGCACCGGGGTCGGGGTCGGCGTCTCGGCCCGGTCGCCGACGGTGACGCCCTGGGTCAGGTCCGCGACGAGCGGTGACGGCGGCATGCCGTGCAGCACGGCGCCGTCGAGCGCGGCGGCGGCAGCGGCGGCGACGTCCACGGCGTCCATCTGCCGTTCCATGTCGGGCTGCGGCACGGCGGAGCGCCGGGGCCGGCCACGACGCTTGGAGAGGGCCTCCTGCTCGGCGGCATCGGGGTCGTAGCTCTGGGGGGCGCTCTGGCGCCGGCGGGGGCGCGCGGGCAGCGCTTCGCGCCACTGGTCGTCGTAGCGGGCGTCGTCCTCGGTGTACTCGCCGTCTTCGTCGTCCTCGGGGTCGGGCAGGAGGCCGAGTTTGACGCCGAGCAACCGCAGCCGCTGCGGGATGGCGTTGACCGGGGTGGCGGTGACGACGAGCAGTCCGAACACCGTGAGCAGCACCAGCAGCGGTACGGCGAGCACCTCTCCCATCGAGTACGTCAGGGGTGTCGCCGCGCCCCAGCCGATGAGGCCGCCGGCGTCCCTTATGGCCTGCATGCCGTCGCTGCGGGCGGGCGAGCCGCAGGCGATGTGGACCTGGCCGAGCACGCCGAGGACGAGCGCGGACAGACCGATGACGATACGGCCGTTGGCCTCGGGCTTCTCCGGGTGCCGGATGAAACGTACGCCGATGATCCCGAGCAGGATCGGCACCAGCAGGTCGAGCCGGCCGAAGGCGCCGGTGACCAGGATCTCGACCAGGTCACCGACGGGGCCGCGCAGGTCGGCCCAGGTGCCGGCGGCGACGATCAGGGCGGCGGCGAGCAGCAGCAGCGCGATGCCGTCCTTGCGGTGCGCCGGGTCCAGGTTCTTGGCACCCCGCCCCACCCCCCGGAGCACGGCACCGACCGCGTGGGCCAGCCCGAGCCAGAGGGCGCGCACGAGCCGGTACACGCCCCCGGTGGGGTTCGGCGCGGGTTTGGGCGCCGCCTTCTTGGCCGCCGCCTTCTTCGCGGGTGCCTTGGCCGGGGCCTTCTTGGCGGGTGCCTTTTTCGCAGCGGCCTTCTTCGCCGGAGCCTTTGCGGGAGCGGCCGCCTTCTTGGCGGGCTGCTTCTTGGCTGCGGAGGGACGTGAGGCCATAGGTGTGAGGTTACCGTCGGAGACGACAGCGGACACGTGTGCCCACTGCTTCACCCGTTCGTGTCGTCCCTGTGGACTCGGCGCCCTGACGTGCCGTCATCGAAGGCGGCGGCGGGAGGATTTGTGCCGCGCGCCACCCCAACAGGCCGCGCAGCCGACCCAAACCGCACACACGTGCCCCACCCAGGATGCGCCCGCTCCCCTGAGGCCGAACGGCAACCCCGGACACCGCGCCCAGGGCCCGCGAACTCGGCCGCAGCCCCAAGCCCGTCACGCACCCGCCCCCGCGACCTCGGCCGCAGCCCCGGCCCGCCATGCGCCGGCGTCCGGAGCGCGCCCGGCGCACCCGGTCCCGGCCTGCGGCTCGCGCCTGCCGTACCCCGAGCGCTCCGGGCCCCGGCCCGCGCCCAAGCCCGTCGACCGCGGCCCGAACCGCGGCCCGGCTCACAGCCCCGGAAAGCCGCCCGTCCCCGAAGGGAGCCTCACCCCTGCGAGGTGACCGACGGTGTGTTCCCCGTCCCCGGCTCCAGCGCGTCCAGCGCGCGCCGCAGACCGGTGAGTTTGCGCTCCAGGTGGGCCGCCGTGGCGACCGCCGCCGCGTCGGCGGACTCGTCGTCCAGCTGCTTGGAGAGGGCCTCCGCCTGCTCCTCCACGGCCGCCAGGCGCGCGGACAGCTCCGCGAGGAGGCCGGCCGACTCCTTGCCCTCGCCGGTTCCGCCCTTCGCGCCGCCCTCCAGCTGGAGACGGAGAAGCGCCGCCTGCTCCTTCAGCTGGCAGTTCTTCATGTACAGGTCGACGAAGACCGAGACCTTCGCGCGCAGCACCCACGGGTCGAACGGCTTGGAGATGTAGTCCACCGCACCCGCCGCGTAGCCACGGAAGGTGTGGTGCGGGCCGTGGTTGATCGCGGTGAGGAAGATGATCGGGATGTCCCGGGTCCTCTCCCGGCGCTTGATGTGCGCCGCCGTCTCGAAACCGTCCATGCCCGGCATCTGGACGTCCAGCAGAATCACCGCGAAGTCGTCCGTGAGCAGTGCTTTGAGCGCTTCCTCCCCTGACGATGCCCGTACCAGCGTCTGATCGAGCGCAGAGAGGATGGCCTCCAGCGCCAGCAGATTCTCCGGCCGGTCATCGACCAGGAGGATCTTGGCCTTCTGCACCATGGCCCGCCCTCCTCGCCCCGGCTTGGGGCCGCCCCTGTCCGCAGGAACCGGGGAGGCACCGGCGGGTGCCGCCCCAGGGGACGACTCCCTTGCGCCGCCCGTCCTTGTGCCGGTCATCGTAGCCGCACCCCGCCTGTCGCCACACCCTGTCACCGCGATGTCACTGTGCACGTAGCAGAAACGCGTCGGGAGAGCAGAAGGTTCCCCGAACCCCGCACTTCCACACGGCTTCGAGCACCCTCAGTCAACAGCTTCGCGCGCATCCCGAAGGCGCCCGTCACCGGGTCCCCGTGCTTTCCCCGTCGTTCCGACTCATTCCTCCCGCATCCACTGCTCCATCACGCCCAGCAGGTGATCGGGGTCGACCGGCTTGGTCACGTAGTCGGAGGCGCCCGACTCGATCGCCTTCTCCCGGTCGCCCTTCATCGCCTTCGCGGTCAGCGCGATGATCGGCAGCCCGGCGAACTGCGGCATCCGCCGGATCGCCGTGGTGGTCGCGTAGCCGTCCATCTCGGGCATCATGATGTCCATCAGGACGACCGCCACATCGTCGTGCTGCTCCAGCACCTCGATGCCCTCGCGCCCGTTCTCGGCGTAGAGCACGGACAGGCCGTGCTGCTCCAGGACACTGGTCAGCGCGAAGACGTTGCGGATGTCGTCGTCGACGATCAGCACCTTCTCGCCGCCGAACCGGACGTCCCGGCGCCCCTGCGGCGCCGCCTCCGCCTGCCCGGCGGCGCCGGCGATCCCGGCCGTCCCCGCCGGCGGCTGCTCCGGCGTCCGCTGGTCCTGGCGCCCCGACGACGGCTGAGCGCTCGCGGGAAGGGCCCTGCGGCGGCGTCGGAAGAGCGCGGCGGCCCCGTTCTGGGTCTCCTGGTACGACCGCACCTCGGCCGGCGTCTCCACCTCAGCGGCCGACAGCTCGGACAGGTCGGACAGGCTGGAGATCTCGGACAGATGCGGCTCGGCGGCGGCGACCAACTCGTCGGCGTCGAGCGCGGACCCGGGCTGCTGGTAGCCGTGCGGCGGCAGCTCGCCCGGGTGCAGTGGCAGGTACAGGGTGAACGTCGAGCCGCGGCCCGGCTCGCTCTGGGCGTGGATCTCGCCGCCGAGCAGCTGCGCGATCTCCCGCGAGATGGACAGCCCGAGGCCCGTTCCGCCGTACTTGCGGCTGGTGGTGCCGTCGGCCTGCTTGAACGCCTCGAAGATCACCCGCATCTTGCTGGCGGCGATGCCGATGCCGGTGTCGGTGACGGAGAACGCGATCAGCTCCGCGTCCGGATCGGTCAGCGAGCCGGCCTCCAGCAGCTGCTCCCGGATCGCCTGCGGGACGTCGGTCCGCGCGGGGCGGATGACGAGCTCCACGGACCCGGAGTCGGTGAACTTCACCGCGTTGGACAGCAGGTTGCGCAGCACCTGCAGCAGTCGCTGCTCGTCGGTGTGCAGTGTCGCGGGCAGCTCCGGCGACACCCGCACCGACAGGTCCAGGCCCTTCTCGGCGGTCAGCGGCCGGAAGGTGGCCTCCACGTAGTCGATGAGCTGGACGAGCGCGATACGCGTCGGGGAGACGTCCATCTTGCCCGCCTCGACCTTCGACAGGTCCAGGATGTCGTTGATCAGCTGAAGCAGGTCCGAGCCGGCGCCGTGGATGGTCTCGGCGAACTCCACCTGCTTCGGCGAGAGGTTGCCCTCGGCGTTGTCGGCGAGCAACTTGGCCAGAATCAGCAGGGAGTTCAGTGGCGTACGCAGCTCGTGCGACATGTTCGCGAGGAACTCGCTGCGGTAGCGCATGGAGACGGCGAGCTGCTCGGCGCGCTCCTCCAGGACCTGCCGCGCCTCCTCGATCTCGGAGTTCTTCGCCTCGATGTCCCGGTTCTGCTGGGCCAGCAGCTCGGCCTTCTCCTCCAGTTCGGCGTTGGACGCCTGGAGGGCCTTCTGCCGCTGCTCCAGCTCCTCCGAGCGCAGCCGCAGTTGCTCCGTCAGCTCCTGGGACTGCTTGAGCAGCTGCTCGGTCTTGGTGTTGACGGAGATGGTGTTGACGCTGGTGGCGATCATCTCCGCGATCTGGTTCAGGAAGTCCTTCTGGATCTGCGTGAACGGCGTGAAGGAGGCCAGCTCGATCACGCCGAGCACCTTGCCCTCGAACAGCACCGGCAGCACGATCACCTGCGCGGGCGGTGCCTCGCCGAGCCCGGAGGAGATCTTCAGATAGCCGCTGGGCGCGTTCTCCACCAGGATCGTGCGTTTCTCCTCGGCGGCCGTCCCGATCAGCGCCTCACCCGGCCGGAACGACGTCGGCATGGAGCCCATCGAGTAGCCGTAGGAGCCCAGCATGCGCAGCTCGTAGGCGTCCTCCGCGTCACCGCCGAGGTCCTTGTCGTCGACCAGCGGCATGGCCACGAAGAAGGCGCCGTGCTGCGCGGAGACCACCGGCGTCAGCTCGCTCATGATCAGCGAGGCCACGTCCTCCAGGTCCCGGCGTCCCTGCATCAGGGCCGAGATGCGGGCCAGGTTGCCCTTGAGCCAGTCCTGCTCCTTGTTGGCGATCGTGGTGTCGCGCAGGTTGGCGATCATCTTGTTGATGTAGTCCTGGAGTTCCTGGATCTCGCCGGAGGCGTCGACGTCGATCTTCAGGTTCAGGTCGCCGCGGGTCACGGCGGTCGCCACGCGCGCGATGGCACGCACCTGCCGGGTCAGGTTCCCGGCCATCTCGTTCACGGACTCGGTCAGGTCCCGCCAGGTGCCGTCGACGTCCCGCACGCGTGCCTGACCGCCGAGCTGGCCCTCGGTACCCACCTCGCGGGCGACCCTGGTGACCTCCTCGGCGAAGCTGGACAGCTGATCGACCATCGTGTTGATCGTCGTCTTGAGCTCGAGGATCTCGCCGCGCGCGTCAATGTCGATCTTCTTGGTCAGGTCGCCCTTGGCGATGGCCGTGGTGACCATGGCGATGTTGCGCACCTGGCCGGTCAGGTTGGACGCCATCTGGTTCACCGACTCGGTGAGGTCCTTCCAGGTGCCGGCCACGCCCGGGACGTAGGCCTGCCCGCCGAGGATGCCGTCCGTGCCCACCTCGCGGGCCACCTTGGTGACCTGGTCGGCGAACGAACTCAGCGTCTTGACCATGGTGTTGAAGGTGTCGGCGAGCTGGGCGACCTCGCCGCGCGCCTCGATCGTCACGGTCCGCGTCAGGTCGCCGTTGGCGACCGCGGCGGCCACCTGGGAGATGTTGCGCACCTGCATGGTCAGGTTGTTGGCCATCAGGTTGACGTTGTCGCTGAGGTCCTTCCAGATGCCGACCACGCCCGGCACGTGCGCCTGACCGCCGAGGATGCCCTCGGTGCCCACTTCGCGGGCCACCCGGGTCACCTGCTCGGCGAACGACGACAGCTGGTCCACCATCGTGTTGACGGTGGTGACGAGCTCCAGGATCTCGCCCTTGGCGTCGACGGTGATCTTCTTCGACAGGTCGCCCTTGGCGACGGCGGTCGTGACCTCGGCGATGTTGCGGACCTGGATGGTCAGGTTGTTCGCCATGAAGTTCACGGACTGCGTGAGGTCCTTCCAGGTGCCGGCCACGCCCTGCACCTCGGCCTGACCGCCCAGGATGCCCTCCGTGCCCACCTCGCGGGCCACCCGGGTGACCTCCTGGGCGAACGACGACAGCTGGTCCACCATCGTGTTCAGGGTGTTCTTCAGCTCCAGGATCTCCCCGCGCGCGTCCACGGTGATCTTCTGGGACAGGTCACCGCGGGCCACGGCGGTGGCGACCTGCGCGATGTTGCGCACCTGCGCGGTGAGGTTGCCGGCCATGCCGTTCACCGAGTCGGTGAGGTCCCGCCACACACCGGCCACGCCGGGCACCTGCGCCTGACCGCCCAGCCGGCCGTCCGTGCCCACCTCCCGGGCCACCTTGGTCACCTGGTCGGCGAAGGCGGAGAGCTGGTCGACCATCGTGTTGATGGTGTTCTTCAGCTCCAGGATCTCCCCGCGCGCGTCCACGTCGATCTTCTGGGACAGGTCACCGCGGGCCACCGCCGTCGTCACCTGGGCGATCTGCCGCACCTGGGAGGTGAGGTTGCCGGCCATGAAGTTGACGGAGTCCGTCAGCTCCTTCCACGTGCCCGACACGCCGTCCACGCGGGCCTGACCGCCCAGCCGTCCCTCGGTGCCCACGTCCCTGGCCATCCGGGTCACCTGGTCGGCGAACGACGACAACTGGTCCACCATGGTGTTCACGGTGTTCTTCAGCTGGAGCATCTCGCCGGAGACGTCCACGGTGACCTTCTGCGACAGATCGCCGTTGGCCACGGCCGTCGTCACCTGGGCGATGTTCCTCACCTGACCGGTGAGGTTGCGGAACGCGGTGTTGACGGAGTCCGTCAGGTCCTTCCACGTACCCGCGGCGCCCGGCACCTGCGCCTGACCGCCCAGCTCACCCTCGACACCGACCTCCCGCGCCACGCGCGTGACCTCGGCACCGAACGCCGACAGCTGGTCGACCATGCCGTTGACGGTGTTCTTCAGCTCCAGCATCTCGCCGGCCACGTCCACGGTGACCTTCTGCGACAGATCACCGCTGGCCACGGCCGTCGTCACCGCCGCGATGTCCCTCACCTGAGTGGTGAGGTTCCGGAACACCGTGTTGACGGAATCCGTCAGGTCCTTCCACGTCCCGGCGACGCCCGGCACGTTCGCCTGACCGCCCAGCCGGCCCTCCGCGCCGACCTCGTTGGCCACGCGGGTGACCTCGTCCGCGAAGATCCGCAGCGTCTCGGTCATCTGGTTGATCGTCTCGGCCAGCCGCGCGACCTCGCCACGCGCCGGGACGGTCACCTTCTGCGACAGATCACCGTTGGCGACGGCCGTGGTGACCTGCGCGATACCGCGCACCTGGGCCGTCAGATTGCCGGCCATCAGGTTCACCGAGTCGGTGAGCTCCTTCCACGTGCCGTCCACCCCGGGCACGTGCGCCTGACCGCCGAGGATGCCGTCCGTACCCACCTCGCGGGCGACCCGCGTCACCTCGGAGGAGAACGCCGAGAGCTGGTCGACCATCGTGTTGACGGTGTTCTTCAGCTCCAGCATCTCGCCGGCGACATGCACGGTCACCTTGCGTGACAGATCGCCCTTGGCGACCGCCGTCGTCACCAGCGCGATGTCCCGCACCTGCGCCGTCAGCCGGGAGGCCATCGTGTTGACGGAGTCCGTGAGGTCCTTCCAGGAGCCGGACAGACCGCGCACCCGCGCCTGCCCGCCCAGCTTCCCCTCGGTGCCCACCTCGCTGGCCACGCGCGTGACCTCGTCGGTGAACGTCGACAACTGGTCGACGAGGTTGTTGACCGTCCGCCCGACCTTCAGGAACTCGCCCCGCAGCGGATGCCCTGCCCCCTCCGGCACCGGAGTGCGCAGCTCCATCCGCGGCGACAGGTCACCCTCGGCGACCGCGGACAGGACCCGGCCGACCTCCGAGACGGGCCGCACCAGATCGTCGACGAGCGCGTTGCAGTTCTCGATCGCCACCGCCCAGGAGCCCTCGCAGGCCCCCGTCTCCAGCCGCTCGGTGAGTTTCCCCTCACGCCCCACCATGCGCCGCACCCGCGACAGCTCGCCGGTCAGATGCATGTTGCGGTCGGCGACCTCGTTGAAGACCGCCGCGATCTCCGACATCACGCCGTCCCCGGACACCGTGAGCCGCTTGCGGAAGTTGCCGTCCCGCATCCCCACCAGAGCCGCCAGCAGCCGGTTCAGGGCGGCCGTGTCCACCGCGGTGGTCCCACCGCGCGGCGCGCGCCGGTTGTTCAGGGACTGCCCGGACTGTCCGCCTTTCGCGCGCGTCTTCGTGCCCCGCGTCGCTGCGCCAGACTCCACTGTGTCCCTCCCGCAGGGATCGACCACTACTGCTGTGCTCCGGCACCACCGCCCGGCGTACCGGTTACTGCTTGGTAACTCTGCCCGATGCTTACTGCTGCGTCACTCTGCCCGAAGCGACCAGGCCGCACGAGGGCTGCTGCCCAGCGCACGCGGAACCCACTCCGCCTGCCCGCCACGTCAACAGAAGCCTGCCCAGTGTTTCACCCCCGCCGAACCAGGCCATAACAGTTCGGCAGCTTCGCACACCGTCCGCACACCCTCCGGGCGAAAACACCGAAGACCGGCATCCGCAGCGACCGCGAAGGTAAGTAACCTTGCATGCGGCTGTCCAGCCACGCCGGTCCGTCCGGCCTGGGCGGTGGCACGGGAACGAGCGGGCATCGGAGGGCGGCCGCACACAATGACCACCGGAGTGATCCCCGGGGGACAGCCCCCGGAGCCACGGCCGCAGAGGCCGCAGCTGCCGGAGCAGCGCCGCGAGCCGGACGGCCCGCAAGGCCTGCACGTCGACAACCGGACGAGGAGTTCTGTGATCACCGCGCGCGCGGCCGCCAGCTTCGAGCCCCTCGGGCGATCGGTCGCGACCGCCCGGTCCTTCGTCCGCGACACCCTCCAGGGGTGGGGCTTCGGAGACATCGTCGACGACGCCGTGGTGCTCACCAGCGAACTGGTCACCAACGCCGTCGTCCACGCCGGCACGGCCGCCGACGTCCTGTGCCTGCGCAGCGACGACGGGGTACGGATCGAGGTCGCCGACCGCTACCCCGAGCGCGAGGTCCCCCTCCAGAGCGCGGCCGTCAACATGGGCAGCCCCGACCGCGAGGGCGGCCGCGGCCTCCAGCTGTGCGCGGCCCTCGCCGGCCGCTGGGGCGTGGAGTACACGCCCACGCACAAGAATGTCTGGTTCCAACTCGACCTTCCCGAGCGTCCGGTCGGCACCCGCGCCGCCGGGCCCGTGGTGCCCGCCGAACTCCTCCCGATCGCCGACGGCCGGGTCCGCGTCGCCGTCGTCCAGATCGACCGCGGCGGCTCCATCACCGCCTGGAACGAGGACGCCGAGGAACTCTTCGGCTACGCCGCCGAACAGGTCGTCGGCAAGCCGCTGACCGACCTCGCCGCCTGGCCGCACACCCCCGGCACCGGCACCGGCATCGCCGAGGCGCTCCAACTCTCCCGCTGGGAGGGCAGCTACGGCATCCGCGGCGCCCACGGCCGGGTCATCCCCGTCTACGCCTCCCACCTCCGCGTCCGCGACACCGGCGGCGAACCGTCCACCGTCTGCCTGCTCGTGCGGGACCACGAACGCGCCGTGCTGCAGAGCCCGTTGCGGGTCCCCTCCTCCGGCGACACCGGTGCCGCGGCCGACGGCGCCGGCACCGACCCGTTCGAGGTCTTCATCGGCTCCCCGGCCCCCGACGACCTCGACGGCCTCCTGCAACGCACCGTGGAGCGCGCCCGCGACATGCTCGACGGCGACGCCGCCTTCCTGCTCCTGGCGACCGACGACGAGACCGAGTTGGAGGTCCGCGCCTCCACCGGCCTGCCCTCCGCCCGCCAGCGCTTCGCCCGCGTCCCCGTCGAGGCCGGTCCCGGTCGCTACGGCTCGGCCCGCATGCCCGCCGTCCACGACGACCTCACCGCCGCACCCGGCGCCGTACCCCTCCTGGGCGGCACGGGCATGCGCTCCGTCGTCACGGTCCCGCTCAAGGTCGAGGGCCGCCTCACCGGCTCCCTCGGCGTCGCCGCGGAGGCGCCCGGCAGATACTCCAACGAGGAGGCTCTGCGCCTCCAGTTCGCCGCCGACCGCATCGCCCTGGCCGTGGAGTCGGCCCGCCTGGGCGAGCTGGAGCGGCTGCGCCGCGGCTCCCTGAGCTTCCTCGTCGAGGCCTCCGACCTGCTGGCCGGCACCCTGGACCGCGACCAGACCCTCGCCCTGATGGCCCAGATGACGGTCCCCACCCTGGCCACCTGGTGCGCCGTCTACACCATCGCCGACCAGGCCTCCGAGCCCTATCTGTCCTACGTCCTGCACGAGGACGAGGAGCTGATCGACGGCATCAAGTCACTGCTGTCGAAGATCTCGCCGCCGGACCCTGTACCGACGCCCGGCGCCCGCGTCTGGTCGGCCCCCGGCGAGGCCGCCCACCAGGCGGCCCTGCGCACCTCCATGCGCAGCCTCAGCCTGGGCGACTCCCACCACCGGATCGGCACCACCATCGGCCCCACCCTCGCCACGGCGTCCGCCGTCGGCGGCGAGACCGTCGTCCTGCCCCTGGTCGCCCGCAACCGCGTCATCGGCATGCTCACCCTCGGCAAGCCCACCGACGAGCACTTCCGCCAGGAGATCCTGGAACTGGCCGAGGACCTCAGCCGCCGGGCCGCCCTCGCCCTGGACAACGCCCGCCTGTACTCGGAGCGCACGGCCATCAGCCAGTCCCTCCAGCGCAGCCTCCTGCCGCCCGGCCTGCCGCAGATCGACGGCGTGGAGGTGGAGGTCATCTACCGCGCGGCCGGCGAGGGCAACGAGGTCGGCGGCGACTTCTACGACCTCTTCCCCATCCGTGACGGCGCCTACGGCTTCGCCATCGGCGACGTCTGCGGCACGGGCCCGGAGGCGGCGGCCGTGACGGGCCTGGCCCGCCACGCGCTCCGGCTGCTCGCCCGCGAGGGCTACGACGGCCCGGCGGTACTCGAGCGCCTGAACTCCGCGATCCTCGACGAAGGCGCCCGCAGCCGCTTCCTCACGCTCCTGTACGGGGAGCTGCGGCCGCAGGAGGACGGCAGCGCCGAGCTGAAGGTGGTGTGCGCCGGGCATCCGCTGCCGCTGCGCCTGCGCCAGGACGGCACGGTGGAGTCGGCCGCCGAGCCGCAGCCGCTCCTCGGCGTCATGGAGGACCTGGACCTGTACGAGCAGACGGTCATCCTGGATCCGGGAGACGTCCTGCTCTGCGTCACGGACGGTGTCACCGAGCGCCGCGAGGGCACGCGCATGCTGGGCGACGACGGCCTGGCGGACGTCCTGACCACCTGCACGGGCCTGACGGCCGGGGCGGTCGCGGCACGCATCATGCGCGCGGTGGAGCGCTTCGCCTCGGACGCACCGTCAGACGACATGGCGATCCTGGCGATGCGGGTTCCGGAGGTGGGCCGGCACTGAGGCCGGCCCGGACATGGCCCGGAGTGCCGGCCCGGACATGAGAAAACCCCGCCCGGAAGGGCGGGGTTTTTCGTTGGAGCCCCCAAACGGAATCGAACCGTTGACCTTCTCCTTACCATGGAGACGCTCTGCCGACTGAGCTATAGGGGCCTGTCGCCTTTTCGAGATTTCCCTCGCGGCGACGGAATAGATCATACCCCGAACACGGCCGTGCTCCCAACCACGATCGCTCCCCCGAGCGCATTGCACGCCGAGACGATCCGCTGCATCTCCCTCCGTGTCAGCGAGGCGCCCACCGGAAGCGCCAGCGTCTCCTCGGCGGCCCGTTCGGTCTCCGGCAGCGAAACACACCTGCGGAACTCCGGCAGCCGGTGCACGGGCGTCTTCACCGGCACCCGGCAGTCAACGCCCCTGGCGCGTACGGCTCGTGCGAAGGCGTCCCGGTCCGGCCTGCCGTTCCCGGGCACCCGCACCACGTACTGCTGATAGGTCTGCCCGTCACCGCCGTCGGGCGTCCGTACGCCCCGCAGCCTCGCGTCCAGATAGGCGGCACGCTCCCTGCGCTGTGCCGTCTCGTCGTACGGCGCCTCGGACTCGCCGTGCTCCAGCACCAGCAGCCCGTGCCGCCGCCCGATCCCGTGCAGTGCGGCGACATCGGCCGAGCGCCCGAAGCGGTGTACGACAACGACGGCCGCCGTGCGCGGAGTTACGGACGCTTCGACGGCGAGCGGGTCGAGGCAGTACGACACGGGGTCTATGTCGGCGAACACCGGCAGCGCACCGGCCTGGGTCACCGCGTCGGCGACCTCGACATTGCCGAACGCCGGCACGACGACCTCGTCACCGAATCCGACACCGGCGGCTCTGAGCAGTGCAGCAGTACCCATGCCGCGGATGGTGGCCGGGCAACATGAACGTCAAGTGACCGCAAACAGAAAAGGGTTGGGCTCGGAACCGAAGTTCCGGGCCCAACCCTTTGAAGAATTGTTCGGCGGTGTCCTACTCTCCCACAGGGTCCCCCCTGCAGTACCATCGGCGCTGTGAGGCTTAGCTTCCGGGTTCGGAATGTAACCGGGCGTTTCCCTCACGCTATGACCACCGAAACACTATGAAACTGTCCAACCGGAGCCACAACCACAGGCGGCTGCGACGGTCGTTCGTGGTTTCAGAACCAACACAGTGGACGCGAGCAACTGAGGACAAGCCCTCGGCCTATTAGTACCGGTCACCTCCACACCTTACGGTGCTTCCAGATCCGGCCTATCAACCCAGTCGTCTACTGGGAGCCTTACCCCATCAAGTGGGTGGGAGTCCTCATCTCGAAGCAGGCTTCCC
>NZ_JBEXZD010000093.1:0-34075 GCF_040628575.1 Streptomyces sp. NPDC006393 | reverse complement strand
GCCGGGTTCCTCACCTCCTGGCAGACGTACGCCTTCGGTGCGAGCGGTGTCTGCGCCATGCTCCTGATGGAGCACGCCATGCAGGGCGGCCCGCTGATCGCCTCCCAGCCCGCCCTCACCCTCGGCGACGCCATGGTGAGTTTCCTGCTCGGCGTGCTGGTCTACGAGGAGCACGTACGGGCCGGCTGGTGGGTGCTGCCGCAGCTGCTGGGCATCGGGCTGATCGTCATGGGCGTGTTCGCGCTGACCAGGTCCGAGGCCGGAGCGCTGTAGCGGCCGGGGCGCTGCACCGCGGGAGCCTGGCCGCGCGCGGCCGGGGAGCCGGCGGGGGAGCGGCCTGGGTCCGGGAGCCGCTTCTGTTAGGGCCGGGGGGAGAGGGGCAGTGGGAAAGATGTGAAGTTCGAGCGAGGCCCGGCCGTGATGCGGCAGCCCCGGCAGTGGCAGTCGAGCACATGGCTGCTGCTGATCCCGATCGCCCTGATCGTGGTGATCACGGTGGTCGACCAGCTGGTGCCGGCCGACATCCACCTGGGCCCCCTGCTGGTCATCGCGCCCGCGATCACCGCCTCGTTCGCCGGTCCCTGGGTGACCGGGGTGATCGGTTTCCTGGCCGCGGGCGCGCAGGCGTACATCGGCTGGCACTTCGGTGCGCTGTTCCAGCGCAACGTCCTGGTGCAGATCCTCGCCCTGGCGGTGCTGTCGGCCCTGACCGTCTTCTACTGCGTGATGCGCGAGCGCCGCCGGCGCCAGCTGGAGCGGGTGCGCGCCGTCGCGGAGGCGGCGCAGCACGTCCTGCTGTGGCCGCTGCCGGAGCGCATCGGCCCGTTGACGATCGCCTGTCTGTACCTGGCCGCCGAGGACGAGGCGCAGATCGGCGGTGATCTGTACGCCGCGACCGCCACGGGTTCCGGGGTACGGGTCATGATCGGCGACGTACGCGGCAAGGGCCTGTCCGCCATCGGAGAGGCCGCGCTCATCATCGGCGCCTTCCGGGAGGCCGCGCACCAGCACGCCACCCTGCCCGGCCTGGCGGTCGCCCTGGAGCAGAGTGTGGCCCGCAACCTTCCCCATCTCGCGCCCGCGGAGCACCCCGGGGAGCGGTTCGCCACGGTGCTGCTGGCGGAGATCTCGGCCGACGACAACACCACGCGCGTCCTCAGCTGCGGCCACCCTCCGCCGCTGCTGCTGAGCTCCGCCGGCGCCGACACGGTCCCGGTGCACCCCGCGGCCCCGCTCGGGATGCAGGCGCTGCACCCCACGGAATACACCTTGGACGTGTTCTCCTTCGAACCCGGGGACACGCTCCTGCTCTACACCGACGGCGTCGTCGAGGCCCGCAACGCGGTCGGCGAGTTCTTCCCGCTCGCGGAGCGGGCCGCCCCCTGGGGCGGCAGCAGTCCCGAGGAGCTTCTGCACCGCATCCGCCGCGACCTTCTCGCCCATGTCGGCGGACGCCTCAACGACGACGCCGCGCTCATCGCACTGTGCCGCGCCCCCGAGGCCCCCCGGGAGCCACGGCATCGTCTGGGCATCCACGCGCCGCTGTTCGGGCAGGGCGCCGGAACCGCCCTTCCCTGAGCCGTCGCCGCCCTGGACCGTGCTGCCCTGGACCGTGCTGCCCTGGGCCGTCGCCTCCCCGGGCCGCCCCTCCTGCCGGCCGCGCCCTCTCCGAGCCGTCAGTGGAGTACGCCGAGGTGCCACGTCGCCTCCAGGGTGGCCTGCTGCCACTGCCACTGGAGCCGGTCGGTCGGCAGGTGCCGCAGCAGTCGTCTGGCCCGGCCGTTGCCGGCCTCCACCGAGAAGCCGAGGACGGCGATCCCGGCGCTTCGGGCACAGGCCGGCACGGCGTCGAGCAACCGGGTGCCGATGCCGCGGCCCTGCCGGGCGTCCTCGACGAGCAGCGCCATCTCGGCCCGCGGCGCACCGGGCGCGCTCCGGACGAGTTCCAGGCATCCGACGGTCCGGTCCCGCTCGGTGGCCACCAGGACCGCGCCGCCCCCGTGGAGCACGGTGTCCCGCAGCCCGCGCAGGAGGTCGTCGCGCCGCATCCCTCCGTGCATGCGGTCCCGCATGCTCGCGGCCGAGCACCGCAGGACCATCCGGGCCAGCCCGTCGAGGTCGGCGGGCCCGGCGCACCGCACACACACGGCAGGAGGCATGGGGGGCACCTCTCGTTATGACCGACGTCATAAGACCAGGCTCCTCCATGACGGCCGTCATAGTCAAGCGGGGGTGTGACCACCACGCCGACACTCGCCGGTAGGGTCATGGAGATCCATTTCCTGCCCCCAGAGGAGCGCCATGGAACTCAACTCCCGTACGTCCCCCAGCCGTCGGGCACTGCTGCGCACCGGCGCCGGCGCCGGGCTCGCCGCGCTCGGGCTCGGATACGGCGCCCAGAGCGCGTCCGCCTCCGTGAGCACGACCCCGCGGTTCGACCTGTCGCAGCCGTCCTACGACCTGTTCCGCGACAAGGTGCTGCACAGCAAGCGCGTCCAGCAGAGCTTCGCCTTCGACTCGGTCAACAAGCGGCTGTTCGTCGCGGCCAAGCGGGCCGGCAGCGCCGAGTCGGCCGGGGACCTGTGCATCAGCCACCTGGACTTCCAGGGCAACTACGTCTCGTACATGCACCTCAACGGCTTCGGGCACGGCGTCGCGTTCGGCGTCCAGGCGAGCGGCGGCACCAGCTATCTCTGGATCGAGTGCGAGGCCAACGGGAACGGCTACGGCACCAAGCTCACCTGCGTCAAGTACAGCGCCGGCACCACGCTCGACGCCTCCTCCACCAGCATCGGCAAGTTCCAGCCGATATCCGGCGCCACGGAGTACACCTGCTCCGTCGACCCGGTCTACAACCGCATGATCGTCCGCTACCAGAAGGACGGCGCCAAGCACATCGCCGTCTACAACACCTCCGACGCCTTCCAAGGCGACTTCAGCAACCCGGTGGCCGGGTTCACCCCGCCGGCGATCTCCGGCACGGCGCAGGGCTACACGCTCTACGGCACCTACATGTACTACCTGACGGGCAACGCCTACTCGTCCTCCAACCCCGCACCCGGCAACACCTACCTGACGAGCATCAACGTCAACACCGGGGCCATCGCGCAGGGTCCCACGCTCACCAAGGCGGGTTCCACGCTGGTCTACCGGGAGCCCGAGGGCCTCGCCATCTACCGCACCGACGCCGGTGAGTCGCGCCTCTTCCTGGGCTTCGCCTCCGGCGAGGAGGGCGACCGCCGTTCGAGCATCTTCTACAAGAACGCGCTCGTCTGACACGTACGAGCACGTACGAGAAGGCGCCGGGCCGGCGTGAACGCTCCGGTCCGGCGCGGCCGTTGTGTCCGGGGGGAGTGGCGGTCACGTCCCGGCCCCGTTCCAGGAAGAGCAGCTGCTCCGGCCAGTCGTCGTGCGGCAGGTCCGCGGCCGGCGCGGTGCGTTCGCAGCGGGCGAGGGCGCCCTGCCGGGCGAGGACGCCCTCCTTGGACGCCGGCACGGGCGCCATGTCGAGTGCGAACAGGCGGTTTCCGGGCGGCCGGCCGAGCCGGTAGGCGCGGGCGACCGGGCGCGTCACGGGGTACGCGAACGCGCCGGCCGGCCCGCCGAGCAGGCCGTCTTTGCCGCCCTTCCCGGCCCCGCACAGGCCCGCCGGTTCCTCGAACTCCTCGACGAGCTCGCCGAGCACCTTCCGCCCTGACCGCGTACCGCGACCGGCGCGCCATGAACCGCGAGCACGCCGGCCACGGCGAGGACGGGAGCCGGGGTCAGCGCCCGCGGCGGTGGAGCAGGAGGTCGGCGACCACCGGACGGTGGTCGGACGCCGCGGTCTGTGCGACGCGCGCTCCGGTGACGGTGACATCGGGGGAGACCGTCACGAGGTCGATGCGCTTGACCGGGTCGACCGCCGGATAGGTCGTGCCGCCCTGCGGGGCGGCGTCGGTCAACGGACCCCACAGTTTCGCGAGTTCCGGCGCGGAGGGTTCGGCGTTGAAGTCACCGACGAGGACCTTGGGCCCGCGGTCCTCGGCGAGGATGCCCAGCATGTCGTCCACCTGGGCCCGCCGGACCGAGGGGTCGGAGCGGTAGTCCAGATGGGTCGCGTAGACGTGCACGAACGTGCCCCGGACCTGGACCGTCACCTCGGCGAAGCCGGGGGCGGGGGCCGGTACCGGGTCGGGAACCTGGGTGGACAGCCGGGTGATCTCGTGGTTCTCAACGGCGATCACCGGGTAGCGGCTCAGGACCGCCACACCGTACTGGCGCCGCTGCTCGCCCTCCGACGCGGGCGGGAGGTCGTAGATCGGGGCGAAGTAGGCCCGCATGTGCAGCCGTTCGGCGAGCTCCTGGGCCTCGTCCGCGAAGTCGCTCCGGGCACCCCAGTGCACGTCGACCTCCTCGAGGCCGATCACGTCCGCGTGGAGATCCCGGATCGCCCCGGCGGTGCGGTCGAGGTCGAAGACGCCGTCCTCCCCGGCTCCGGCATGGATGTTGTAGGTGGCCACCCGCAGCGGCACGGACGGTGCGGCGGATCCCGCGCCGGCCGGCTCGGCCGCGGAGGCGGCGGGGGGCGGGACCGCGCCGAGCGCGGCGGCGGTCAGGGCGGCGGCGATCAGGGTGCGACCAGAGAACCGTCGGATCTTGCGATGCACACGAACCTCCCGATCAGAACTGCGGTGAGAATACCCGTGCGTGAGTGTGACAACAGGGACGGGAATGATGAAGTGGTGTGCGCCGCCGAGCTGTTGGAACGATAGGTTGGGTGGTGAATGATCCACGCATCGACTCACGACGGACGGTGGCCATGACCGACCCCGCGACCACGCCCGGACCCGCGGCGCATCAGAAGATCGACACTTCGGTGCCGCACTCGGCCCGGATCTGGAACTACTGGCTGGGCGGGAAGGACAACTACCCCGTCGACGAGGCGGCCGGCGACGAGTACACCGCCGTCTTCCCCGGCATCGTCACCATCGCCCGCAGCAGCCGTGCCTTCCTGCGCCGCAACATCACCTATCTGGTCGCCGAGGCGGGCATCCGCCAGTTCCTGGACATAGGCACCGGCCTGCCGACGGCCGACAACACCCATGAGGTCGCCCAGCGCATCGCCCCCGAGTCCCGGATCGTCTACGTCGACAACGACCCGATGGTCCTCGCGCACGCCAGGGCTCTGCTCTACTCCACCCAGGAGGGCGCGACCTCCTACGTCGACGCCGACGTGCTGGACCCGGACCGCATCCTGGCGGCCGCCGCCGAGACGCTGGACTTCACCCGTCCCACCGCTCTCATCCTGAGCAACATCCTGGGTCATGTCGCCGACTACGACCAGGCGCGCTCCATCGTCACCCGCCTGATGGACGCCCTGCCGCCCGGCAGCTACCTCTCCGTCAACGACGGCTCACGGGGCATCGACCCGGTCTTCGAACGGGCCCAGGACGCCTACAACGAGAGCGGCGCCGTCCCGTACAACCTGCGCACCGTCGACCAGATCACCGCGTACTTCGACGGCCTGGAACTCGTGGATCCCGGCGTCGTCCCGGTCCCCTTCTGGCGTCCGGACCCCACCGGCCCCGCCCCGGAGCCCATCGGAGAACACGGCGGCCTCGCCCGCAAACTCGCTTAGAGCTACCGGCGTCGACGGCGTGTCCGGCGGGCGGCCGCGTCTTGCCCGCCGGGCCGGCGAGCGACGTCAGGACAGGGTGTGCGGACCGGTGGCGGCGGGCTCGGAGACGGCCTCGACCAGCAGCGGCAGATAGGTGACCGCCAGTTCCTCCGGGGCGAGCCGGTCGGGTTCTACCAGGCTCTGGGCCAGGGAACCCTCGTGGACGGCCGTCGTGAGGCGGGCCAGGGAGTCCAGCTCGACGGTGGGCCGACGGCCGAGGCGGTCGAAGAGCCGGCCGAGGAGACGGACGATCTCATCCCGCAGGCGCCGGTCGTGCTCGGCCAGGGTGCGGGCCGTGGCCGGGTGCCTGATGGCGTGCAGGGTGAACTCGGTCGACAGCAGGTACCACCGGCGCTCGGCCTCGTCGAGCGCGCTCATACGGCGGAGCACCGCCCGTACCGGGTCCTCGGCGGCGTCCAGTTCGTCGACCGCGGCGGTCAGCCGGTCGACGACGCGCTGCGCGTGCAGGTCGAACAGCGCGAAGAACAGCTCTTCCTTGGTGCGGAAGTTGGAGTAGAACGCGCCGCGCGTGAGCCCCGCCCGCTCGCAGATCACCTCGATGGAGGAGCCGTAGAAGCCACGCTCGGCGAACGTCTCCTGCGCCGCCGCCAGCAACCGCGCGGTGGTCTGCGGACGGCGTTTGGTGGGCCCCTTCGGCACGGCGCTCCTTCCCGTCCCCTGGACTTCCCCCGACTGACCGACACCCCCTGTGACCGCCTCACGATACAGCACTGCATGGGATACAAGCCCGTATCCGATGCTCGCGCACGCCATGGACCGCCGCGGCGGCAGGCACCGTGCTCCGGCGGTCTACCGCGGGGGGTCGCCGTCGCAAGGGTCGCCGTCGCGGGGACCCCCGTCGCGGGCGTCGTCGGGCGCGCGGTCGGTCCGCTCCCCGGAGGTGTGCCGGCCGGCGGGCTGCTCCGCGGGCCTCCCGGAACCCGCCTCGCCGGATGAGGTGGGACTCGGCGGGCGCAGCAGGCTCCATGCGACGGACACGGCCAGGACCGCGATGATCACCGCCAGGCTCACCAGGGAGGGGATCTCCGGCACACCGCTGTGGATCGTCTTGTGCGCGGCCTGGAGAATCAGCTTGACGGCGATGAAGGCCAGGATGACGGCCAGGCCCTTGCTCAGATGGTGGAAGCGGTCCAGCATCCCGGCCAGCATGAAGTACAGCGCGCGCAGACCGAGGATGGCGAAGGCGTTGCTGCTGTAGACGATGAAGGCGTTGTCGCTGACCGCCAGCACCGCCGGCACACTGTCCACGGCGAAGACCAGGTCGGCCGCCTCGATCGCGGCGACCACCGCCAGCAGCGGTGTGGCGACACGCCTGCCGCCCTCCTGGACGAGGAACCTCGCCCCGCAGTACTCCTCCCGGACCGGGACGACCCGGCGCAGCATCCGCACCGTGAGACTCCGCCCGGGGTCGAAACCCTCGTCCTGACCGCGCAGGATCTTGTAGACGCTGTAGAGCAGGATCGCGGCGAAGACGAACAGCACCGCGGAGAAGCGGGTGACCACCGCGACACCCGCGGCCAGGAAGATCCCGCGGAACACCAGCGCGCCGATGACGCCGAGGAACAACACCCGGTGCTGATAGGCGCGCGGCACCTTGAAGTACCCGAAGATCAGGGCGAAGACGAACAGGTTGTCGACCGACAGGCTCTTCTCCAGCAGCCACGCGGTCGTGTACTGGACCCCCGCCGTCGTACCGAGGACGGCGAACACCACCCCGGCGAAGACCAGCGCCAGAGCGACCCAGACCACGCTCCACGCCACGGCTTCCCGGAAGCCGATGACATGGGTGTCGCGGTGCGCCAGCAGGTCCACCGCCAGCGACACGACGACGGCCGCGGCGAACGCCGTCCACAGCCACAACGGGACGTCGGGCACGCTGTTGCCTCCCGCGGGGCCGGCACGACAGGGATCATCCGCTCTCAGCACGAGTCTGGGACACCGCGCCGCTCCTGTCCTGCGGGCCTGCTCCCCCCGGGCAGGTCAGCGGCCCGGCGGCACGCCCGTACACCCGTGTCACGCGTCCGGCTGGCAGATCCCGGCCGATGTCCGCAAGTGTGGTGGGTGGGGATGCCCACACGACGGCGGGAGCGGCATGTGACGGGGCCTGACGATCGCCGTGCCCGGCGAGCCGTGCGGAAGGGCGGCGCACGCGGCGTCCTGCTGCTTCCCCTGCTGCTGCTCGTCGGCGGTGTCGTCCTCGATCTGGAAACGCCGCGCGGTGTCAGCGCCGCGGCGTGCTTCTCGGCCGCTCCGGTGGTCGCCGCTCCGCTGCTGTCGCTGTCCGGGACCGTGCTCGTCGGGCTGGCCGCCTGCGCGGCCGACCTGGCCGTGATCGCGCACTTCGGCGCCCTGCGGGATCCGGGCGCCTTCAGCGAGTGGGTCACCGTCGCCGTCATGGCCGTCGTCGCGGTGCTCCTCAACCTGCTGCTCCGCCACCGCGAGATGCGGCTCCAGTCGGTGCGGAGCGTCGCCGCCGCGGTACAGCACGCCGTGCTGCCGCAGCCCCCGCCGCGCATCGGGATGCTGCGCATCGCCGCCCGTTACGAGGCCGCCCAGGCGGACGCACAGCTCGGCGGTGACCTGTACGCCGTGCAGGACACGCCATACGGGGTGCGCTGCCTGATCGGCGACGTACGCGGCAAGGGAATGGGCGCGGTCGAGGCGGTCACCGTCGTCCTGGGCGCCTTCCGGGAGGCGGCCCAGCACGAGCCCACGCTGACCCGGCTCGTCGCACGGATCGACGAGTCGCTGCTCCGGGAATCCGCGCTGCGGGACGGCATCGACCAGGTCGAGGACTTCACCACCGCCGTACTGGCCGAGATCCCCCGCCCGGGTGACCGGATACGTCTCATCAACCGTGGGCACCCGGCGCCGCTGCTGCTCGTCGAGGGCCAGGTGCGGTCCCTGGAGCCCGCCCGGCCCGCCCTGCCGCTGGGCCTGGCCCTGCTGGCCGCGGACCCCGGCCCCACCGACACCGTGCCCTTCCCGCCGGGAGCCAGCCTGCTGCTGTACACCGACGGGCTGACCGAGGCCCGGGACCCGGGCGGGACGTTCTACGACCCGGCCGACCGGCTCTCCGGGCAGGTCCCCCGGAGCCCGGACGCGCTCCTCGCCGCCGTCGTCGCCGATGTCCGCCGGCACACCCGCGGCCGGGTCGCCGACGACATGGCTCTGCTCGCCCTCACCCGGCTCATGCCGACAGGCCATGCTCCTGGGCCCACTGGATCTGACCGAGGACCCACTGGCGGCGGGCGTCCTGGTCATGACCGTCCGCGGCCCACTGGATCTGACCGAGGACCCACTGGCGGCGGGCGTCCTGGTCATGACCGTCCGCGGCCCACTGGATCTGACCGAGGACCCACTGGCGGCGGGCGTCCTGGTCATGACCGTCCGCGGCCCACTGGATCTGACCCAGGACCCACTGGCGGCGGGCGTCCTCGTCCTGGCGGTCCGCGACCCTGACGAGGCCGGCCTGTCCACTGCCGGGAAGCGTCGCGGCGGAGGCGCTGCCCCCCGTGGAGATCAGCCCGGTCACGGCGACTGCCGCGGAGAGGACGGCGACGGCGGCCCGACGTGCGATCTTGTGTGTCATGGTCATTCCTCCTTGGCAGTCCCACGATCTCGGCCGTCCGGCGACGCAGTGGACGAATCATGGCGGTTGTCCCGATTCGGACACTGGAGACAGTACTCCGCATTGGTTGAACACTGAACTACTTGCTGTGTGAGGTCCGCCATGCCGGACCGGGGCCCGCGGACATGCCGCGCCCGGCCGAGCGCCGCGCGGCCAAGCGGCACGCCCCGACCGGCACTTCGCGCCTGTCCTCTAGAGTGCTGCCGTCCCCCGCACGCGTCCGCGGCCCCGGCCCGGTGGCGCGTGCCGACCCCGCCCAGGGACCCGACCGAGGAGCAAGCGTGACCGACCTGGCGACCATGTCCCTGCAGCAGGAGATCGCCCGGGATCTCCAGGTGAGCCCGTCCTTCGACGCACGGGAGGAGATCGAGCGCCGGGTGGCCTTCCTCGCCGGGCAGCTGACCTCGACGGGCCTGCGCTCGCTGGTGCTGGGCATCAGCGGGGGAGTGGACTCCCTGACCGCGGGCCGGCTGTGTCAGCTCGCGGTCGAACGGGTCCGTGCCGCCGGGCGCCGAGCCGAGTTCTTCGCGATGCGGCTGCCCTACGGCGACCAGGCCGACGAGAAGGACGCGCAACTGTCGCTGGAGTTCATCCGGCCCGACCGGGTTCTGACCGTCGATGTGAAGCCCGCGAGCGACGCCGCGCTCCAGGCGGCGCTGGCCGGCGGCACGGAGTTCCGCGACGCGCACCACCAGGACTTCGTGCACGGCAACATCAAGGCCCGGCAGCGCATGATCGCCCAGTACGCGGTCGCGGGCGCGCACGAAGGCCTGGTCGTGGGCACCGACCACGCCGCCGAGGCGGTCTCCGGCTTCTTCACCAAGTTCGGTGACGGCGCCGCCGACGTGGTTCCGCTCACCGGCCTGACCAAGCGGCGGGTGCGGGCCGTGGCGCAGGCGCTGGGCGCCCCGTCCGCGCTGGTCCTGAAGACCCCGACCGCGGACCTGGAGACCCTGAACCCGGGCAGGCCCGACGAGGACGCCCTCGGCGTCACCTACGACGACATCGACGACTTCCTGGAGGGCAAGCCCGTCGGGGAGGCGGCCTTCGAGGCCATCGCCCGCCGCTACCGGCTCACCGAGCACAAGCGCCGGCCGCCGATCGCTCCCTGACCCCCGCACCGGCGAACCGGCCCCTCACGCCGGGCCGCGCGGTCGGTGTGTCACCGGATCCGGTGACACCGGCACACGATCCGTTGTGGACACCGGCACGATCCGGCGTGACAGCGGCACGATCCGGAGTGACACCGGCACGATCCGGAGTGACACCGGCACACGATCCGGTGTCGACCGACGCACCGCTGATGGACGGCACCGGCACCGGCGGGGGCCGTCCATCAGCACAGCGGTGACACATGTCCCCTGGACGACGACGCCCGGTTCAGGCCGGCTGCTGCTCCTCGCTCCGCTCCGGTGCCGTCGCGGGCTCGCCCGGCTCGGTCGTCGTGTAGAAGACGGAGGTGCCCTGCTTGGTGCGCTGAGCCTGGTTCTTGGCCACGAGTCCCTCGAGCGTGGTGCGCACGACGGTCGTCTTGACCGTGCGCTCCGGGTGCTGCCGGCCCAGTTCGCCGGCGACCTCGGCAGCGGAACGCGGTTCGCTCTGCGCGGCCAGGTGGGCGCGGACGATCTCGACCAGAGTGGGCCGCGCCGGAGCCGAACCCGCCGCCTTGTCCTCGGCCTTGCCCTTGGACTTGTCCCCGGCCTTGCCGGTCGAGGCCTTCTTGGCGGACGCCTTCCGGGCCGGCGTGGCGGACTTCTTCGCCGGCGTCCGCTTGCCGCGCCCCGGACCGGTGGCCGTGGCCGTCTTCTTGCGCGGGGCGGGCACGGCCACGGCGGCGGGTTCGGCGGCGGGCGTGCGGGGCGCCGCGGCCATCCCCAGCGCCTGCTGGACGTTCACCAGGACGGCGTGGTCCTGCTGGAGGGCGGCCAACTGCTCCTGGAGGGCGGCGATCTCCTCGCTGATGCGTTCCTGTTCCTTCAGGTTGCGCTCGAGGTCACCGGCGACCTGGGCGGCGTACTGCGATGTCAGGCCGGAGGCCGCCGTGTCGATCTGCGACATGTTCCTCATCACCCCTTCCGGGTTCGGCGGCTCGCGTGCAGAAGCCCGCGGACGTGTGCGGTGCCAAACGCGTGTGCGTATTCGCCTGGTGCCGCGCCGGCGGCGGCGGTTACTGCTGCAAGCCGTTTTCCAGCGATAGTACGGAAGATGGACGCATGGTGGTGTCGGATGTGCCGCGTCCGGTCAACTCCCTTGCCGCGGCCACCTCGACACCGGACCTACCCGCGGGGCCGGCGCGGCACCTCACGGCGTCCTCACCCGGGCGGCGCACGGCCGCGACCGCCGACCCGGTGGCGGGGCGTGGCAGGACCCCGCGTGGTGGGCCCCCGAGGCACACTGGTGACATGGGTGACCCAGGTCGGTCGGATGCGGTGGCACGGCGTTTTCCGCGGGCACCCGCGAGCGCGGCCGCGGCTCGGCGGTTCGTGGCGGACGCACTCGCCGACGCCCCCTCCGACTTGGTCCACACCGCTCAGCTCCTGGTCAGCGAGCTGGTGACCAACGCGGTGCTGCATGCGCGCACCCAGGTCGAGGTGGGCGTCAGCGTCCACGGCGGCAGGATCCGCGTGGAGGTCGGTGACGAGCGGCCCAGCCGCGGACTCGTACCGCAGGACTGCCCGCCGTACGCCGGTACCGGACAGGGCCTGGCCCTGGTGGAGCAGCTGGCGTCGCGCCACGGTGTGCACGCCGACGACCGGCAGAAGACGGTGTGGTTCGAACTCTGGGCCGACGGACCGCCACCGCCGTCACCCGGATGGGCCGCCCATGTCCCGCCCTGCGCCGCCGAGACGACGGTGACGCTCGTCGATGTGCCCAGCTCCCTGTACGCGGCCTCCCAGCAGCACCGGCACACACTGCTGCGCGAACTCACCCTCGCCGCGTCCGCCGGTGCCGACCCCGGTGTGCCGCCCGAGGAACTCGTCACCGCCAACGACATCAACAACGTGCTCAGCGCCTGTGTGACGGCCGCGCTGGAGGAGCCGCTGCCCGACGTGGACCTCCGGGCCCTGCCCCTGGCGCTGCCCGCCGACGCGGGTCCCGCGGTACTCACCCTGCGCCGCGTCCTGGACATGGCCGAGGACGCGGCACGGGAGGAGCGCCTCCTCACCCTGCCGGCTCTGCCGCGCAGCCGCGCGCGCACCGCGCCCCACGGGCACGTACGCCGCACCGCGTCACGGCCGGCGGCCGCGGAAGCGTCTTCCAGGAGTGGCTGTTCGACCAGATCACCGACCAGTTGGCCGGAGGCCGCCCCACCGCCTGGACCGTGCTGCCCCGCGAACCGGACGTCAGCCCCTCGGAACTGGTGCCGTGGGAGGCCGGCCACCTGCGGGTCAGCACGGTGCCGACCATCGCCGCCGACGAGGGCAACCGCATCATCGCGGCCAACGGGCCGGCGGCGGACATGCTCGGCTGGCAGGCCGACGACCTCGTCGGGCGCCGGCTGACCACGCTCATCCCCGAACACCTGAGACAACGTCACCTCACGGCGTTCAGCTCCCTGCTGCTCACCGGGCAGAGCCACATCATGGGCCGCTCCGTGCCGCTCCCGGCGCTCCACCGCGACGGCCGCACGGTCCCCGTCCGGCTGCGCATCCAGAACCAGGAGATGGCCGACGGGCGCAACGTCTTCGTCGCCCAGCTCGTCCCCCGGGCGACCACGACCGACGATCTGCCGAGTCCACCCGCCGAGGAGAGCCGGGCGGGCCACGAACCCGTCGTGTCCCCTGTGCCGGCCGCCGGCGAGCGCGCCGGGAGGACGGGCGACGACGGAGGGGACATGTCGGCGATGGAACGGCTCACGCTCCTCGCGGACACCGGGGCCGAGTTGAGCAACACCCTGGAACTGGGCGAGGCGCTGGCACGCGTCGGCCGGCTGGTCACGCGACGACTGGCCGACTGGTTCGTGGTGGACATGTTCACCGAGTACGGTCAGGTGGACCGGGTCTGTGTCGTCCACCGCGATCCCCCGGGACCGCGCCCCACGCCGTACGAGGGCAGGCTCCCGCCGCTCTCCGAGGCCTCCCGGGGCCCGCTGGCGCGGGTGCTGCGCGGCGCCGGGCCGCTGCTGCTGACGCAGGCTCCGCCGCCCAGCCGGGCCGACAGCGCGCTCGACGTCCACTACCGGCAGCTGTTCCGGCACCTCGGCGCCGGCAGCGCCGTCGTCGCCCCGATGCGCGCCCGCCGCGAGAACTTCGGCGCCCTGACCGTGGCCCGTGCCCACGGACGGCAGCCCTTCACCGAAGAGGACCTGTCCCTGATCGACGACGTGGTGCACAACCTGGCCCTCGGAGTGTCCAACACGCGTCTGTACCAGGAGACCCGCAACATCGCCCAACGCCTCCAGCGCTCCCTGCTGCCCGTGCTCCCGGACGTCGAGCACCTGCAACTGGCCGCCCGCTACGCCGCGTCCTCCACCACCGCTCAGGTCGGCGGCGACTGGTACGACAGCTTCGTCGTCCCCAGCGGCGACATCGCCGTGGTCATCGGCGACGTCACCGGGCACAACCTGGACGCGGCCATCGCCATGAGCCAGCTGCGCAGCATGCTCCGCGGTATCGCCGTGGACCGTCAGGAGCCGCCCGACATGGTGCTGCGCCGCCTGGACCTGGCGAACCACAGCCTCCACCGGGAAGCCACCGCCACCTGCATCTACGGCCTCATCAAGGGTTCCGCGCACGGCCCCTGGGAACTGAGCCACGCCGCCGCCGGTCATCTGCCGCCCCTGCTCACCACCGCGGAAGGCGACACCCGCTATCTGGAGCAGGGGGCGGGCCTGCTGCTCGGCATGGACCCCGACATGCCCCGCCGTACGGCCGTCGACCCCCTGCCGGCCCACTCGACCCTGCTGCTGTACACCGACGGCCTCATCGAGCGCCGCGGCGAATCCCTCGGCCACGCGCAGACCCGGCTGCGCCGGTACACGGCCGACCTGGCGCGCGAACCCCTCGACACCTTCTGCGACGAGCTCCTGATCGGCCTCGGCGCCGACAACACCGACGACATCGCCGTCCTCGCCGTACGCCCCACACCTGCCTCGGCCGGTGGCGGCGCGTAGGACGGCTCGCCCCGGCGTGCTCGCCCCGGTGCCCTCACCCGGGCGCGCTCACCCCGGCGAGGACCGCCCCGGCGCCTCGCGCTGGAAGGTGGCGTACAGCAGCCACAGCGACGGCACGAGCACCACCGCGCCCACGCCCAGCGACACCAGGACCGCCCACAGGACGGAGGAGGTCGCCGCGGCCTGCGACACCGTGGTGCCGCCCACCAGCATGGCCGGGTACTGGGCCGCGCCCCACGCCCACAGGATGGCGGCCACCGCCAGAGCCGCCGCCGCGCGGGCCGCCACATGACGGCGGCGGACCAGCAGGCCGATCCCGGCGACACCGGCCACCGCGCTCAGCACGACCAACGGCAGCGCGCGATGGGTCAGCCCGTGGAACAGCACGGGCGCGTCCCCGGCGAGCACCGCGATGCCCGCGAGAGCCACCAGGCCCGCCCCCGAGCCGGTGACCACGGCGTCACGGGCGAAGGCGGCGGCCAGCTCCGGCCGCCCCGCGCGGTCCGCGTCGGCGCACAGGTAGACCGCCGCCAGGTGCGCGCAGGTCACCACGGCCAGCACCCCGCCCAGCAGCGACGTCGGATTGAGCCAGCTGGTCACCACGTCGCCCGCGGCGAGCCCCGGCGGGACGCGGCCGGAGGCGACGCCGCCCGCCACCGTGCCCAGGAAGAACGGTGTGAGCAGCGACGACAGCGCGAAGCACGCCCCGAACAGGCGCTGCTGCCACAGCTCGGTACTGGCCTTGCGGAAGGCGAAGGCGGCGCCGCGGGCGATGATGCCCAGCGCCGCCAGCGTCAGCGGGATGTACAGCGTGGACATCACCGCGGCGAACACGGGGGAGAACGCCGACCACAGCAGGACCACCACGAAGATCAGCCACACGTGGTTGGCCTCCCACACCGGTCCGATGCTGTGCTCGATGAGCCGGCGCCGGGCCCGGCCCTGCTCCGCGCCGCCGGCCACCAGATCCCACACGCCCGCGCCGAAGTCGGCCCCGCCGAACAGGGCGTAGCAGGTCAGGCCCACCCACATCACGGCGAGCGCCGCGTCCGCGAGCACGGTCACCTCCAAGGGCTCCTACGACGGCACGAGAGAGGTCACGAGAGGGGGCAGGAGAGTGATCACACCACCGGATACCGCGCGACGTCCTCCTCCTGCGGGGCGCGCGGCACCGGTGTGCCCCGTGCCATCCGCCGCAGGACGTACACCGTCGCGACGGTCATCGCCGCGTACACCACCAGCACCAGCCACAGACCGCCCATGAGCCCGGGAGCGGGATTGACGGCGTCCCGCACTCTCATCACCCCCCACACGATCCAGGGCTGCCGGCCCAGTTCCGTCACGCTCCAGCCGCACTCCAGCGCCACCACCGACGCAGGTCCTCCCACGGCCGCCAGGGCCAGGAAGAGGCGAGGCGTCGACACCTCGCCACCGGTGCGCCGGCGGCGCCACCACAGCCACAGCAGCCACACACCCATCGCCAGCAGGAAGAAGCCGACGGCGACCATCAGGTCGAACGCCCAGTGCACCGCGGTGACCGGGGGCCGCTGGGCCGCCGGCACGCGGTCCAGGCCCTGGACGACCGTGCCGGGGCTGTAGCCGACCAGCAGCGACAGACCGTCGGGGATCTCCAGGCCGTACTCGAGCCCGTGGTCGCCCGCGACGCCGCCGATCGTCAGCGGGACGTGCGAGCCGGTGCGGTACACGCCCTCGATCGCGGCGAGCTTGGTCGGCTGGTAGTGCGACAGGAACCGTGCCGCCCAGTCGCCCACATACACCTGAAACGGTGTCACCACGACCCCGAGTGTGAACGGGATGAAGAATCCGGCCCGGTGGTAGGCGTCGCGCCGCCCGCGCAGCAGGGCCACCGCGTACACCGAGGCGGTCAGGAAGGACGCCACCATGAACGCGGCCAGGATCATGTGCACGGTCTGCGGCGGGCTCGCCGGGTTGAGCATCGCCGCCCACGGGTCGACGTGCACCACCTTGCCGTCGCGCAGGGTGAAGCCGCGCGGCTGGTTCATCCAGGCGTTGGCGCACACGACGAAGAACGCCGACAGGGTGCCCGCGATCACGATCGGAACGCCGGTCAGCAGATGACGGCGCGGCGGCAGCCGGTCCCAGGCGTAGAGATAGATCCCGAGGAAGACGGCCTCGACGAAGAAGGCGATGCCCTCCAGTGCGAACGGCAGACCGACGACCTGGCCGAACCTGCCCATCAGCCCCGGCCACAACAGGCCCATCTCGAAGCTGAGGATGGTCCCCGACACGGCGCCCACCGCGAACAGCACACCCATGGCGCGCGCCCAGTGACGTGCCAGCAGCCGGTGCGCCGGATCGCCGGTGCGGATGCCGTACCACTCGGCGAGCAGCGTCAGGGCCGGCAGGCCGACACCGAGACAGGCCACGACGATGTGCCAGGCGAGCGAGAAACCCATCTGCGCCCGCGCCGCCGCCAGGTCGCTCTCCTTCACCCGGTCGGCCATGTACACGGCGAGCGCCCACGGGCCGGAGAGGACAGTACGCATCACGAGAACCGTCAGTACCCGGTTCCGACGGCGCACACCGGCGAGCCCCGCAACAGCAACCCGAAGGCGTGAACCTGCGTCAGGCCCGAACCGCCGGGGGACCGCTGCCGAGACGTCCGGCGCGAACTCTCCTTGTCCCTCGCCCACATGGCGAGGCATCACCGATCGCCGTCCCGGCCGGCAGCCGCCCGGACCAGCCCTGATCGTCCGCGGCCGGACGGGACGGGGTGCCGCTAGCACGGCCTGTGGCCCCGGCCGTGTCACCGGTTCCCCGCCGGCGCCCGAGTTCCCTCGGCCGGATGAAGGGAGGGACCGTCAGTAGTCCGAATGCGACGCTCCAATGGTGCGTGTCGGTCATTGCGCTGAAGGTGATCACGTCGCACCTGCGATCCCGACTGAGTGGGCGTGGTGCCGACTCTCGCAGTCGCGACGGAAGGAATACCCATGCGCATTACCCGTACTTTGTTCGTCTCCGCGGCGATCGCCACGGCCGTAGCGGTCTCCGCTCCGGGCGCCGGCGCCGTGGGGCTGACCGCGCTCGGCCATTCCCCCGGCCACACCCCCGTCAGCAGCACCTCCTACGGCGACTCCGACGATGGCGGTCGCGGTGACGACGGTGGCCGTGGTGACGAGGGTGGCCGCGGTGGTGACGACGGCGGTCGTGGTGACGACGGTGGCTACGGCGGTGACGACGGTGGCTACGGCGGTGACGACGGCGGTCGCGGTGGTGACCGCGGTGGTCGTGGGGACAAGCCGCACGGTGGCGTGCACGCCGGTGGCGGGGCCCTGGCGCTGAAGGGCACCGACCACGGTGGCGGTCGCGGCGACGACGGTGGCCGCGGCGGCGACGAAGGTGGCCGCGGCGGTGACGACGGCGGTCGTGGTGACGACGGTGGCTACGGCGGTGACGACGGTGGCTACGGCGGTGACGACGGCGGTCGCGGTGGTGACCGCGGTGGTCGTGGGGACAAGCCGCACGGTGGCGTGCACGCCGGTGGCGGGGCCCTGGCGCTGAAGGGCACCGACCACGGTGGCGGTCGCGGCGACGACGGTGGCCGTGGCGACGAAGGTGGCCGCGGCGGTGACGAGGGTGGCCGCGGCGGTGACGACGGCGGTCGCGGCGACGACGGAGGCCGTGGTGACGACAGTGGCCGCGGCGGTGACGACGGTGGCCGCGGCAGCGACCGCGGTGACCGGCCGCACGGTGGTGTCCACGCCGGTGGGGGCGGCCTCGCGCGGTCCTCGGACGACTCGAACACCGCACTGGAACTGGGTGCGGGGGCCGCGCTGGTGCTCGGCGGCCTCGGAGCGGGCGTGTACATGCTGCGCCGCCGCCGGGCATCGGGCACCTCCGCGGCCTGAAGTTCCTGAGCGTCACCCTGCTGTCGCGGCCTGCGTCACGTCCCGCGAGGAACGCGCAGGCCGCGGAAGCGGCGCTCCCTCCGCCGCGCACGATCGGCTCCACATCTTGACGAAAGGCACCGTCCATGGCCTCTCAGCATCCGTCTCGGACGGGGCAGTACGGGACCGGGTCCGCCCGGCGGCGCGGCCGGCTCCGCCTGCTGTGGCCCGTGGCAGCGGTCGGGCTGGGATTGATGCTCATTCAGCACTCCCTGGGCAGCCCGGCCGGCGAGGCCGGGCAGCAGCCCCGGCCCGCGGCCGTCGCCTCGCACGCGGTCCCGTCCGCGCCACCGTCCACGCTTCCCGAGACGACCACGATTCCCGCGCCGTCCACGCCGTTCACGCCGTCCGCACCGTCCACGGCCCTCCGCCCCTCCACACCGACCACGCCCGCCGCCGGCGCCCTCGACAAGGGGCTGCCCCGATCGACACCGGTACGCATCTCCATCCCGAAGATCGGCGTCGACGCGCCCTTCACCAAGCTCTCCCTCGACGCCTCCAAGCACCTGAGCCCGCCACCCGCCAACGACAAGAACCTGGTCGGCTGGTTCCAGGGCGGTGCCTCACCCGGTGAGCGCGGGGCGGCGATCGTCGTGGGCCACGTGGACACCAAGACCGGTCCCGCGGTCTTCGTCGACCTGGCGTCGCTGGAGGCGGGCGATTCCGTGAGCATCACGCGCGCCGACGGCGTCGTCGCACGCTTCAAGGTCGACCGCGCGCAGAAGTTCAGCAAGGCCGACTTCCCCGACGACCTGGTCTACACCGACACGCCGAGCCCCGAACTGCGCCTGATCACCTGCGGCGGCACCTTCGACCGCAGCAAGCAGGACTACGAGGACAACCTGGTCGTCTTCGCCCACCTCGACTCGATCAAGATCACCTGACCGGCGAAAGACCCTATTCCTCCATGGCGCGGCCGACGGGCAGGAGTTCCCGGATGTCCGCCGGCAGCGCCCCGCTCACCTTCTCGGTCAGCTCCGGTGCGAGGGCGGCGTCGAGCACCTCCAGCACCGCGGCGGCCTCGCGCACGGCCGCGTCCTCGTCCGTGCCCGCGCGACCGGCGATCCTCCCGGCGAACACGGTGAGGTCGAACCGCTCCCCGGAGGCGTGCGTGCTCTCACCGGCCACCGACTGCGTCACCTCCCGCATGGGGGCGGCCAGTTCGTGCGGAAGCTGGGCGGCCACGTGGTCCGCGAGCCCGGACGGCAGCCGTTCGGCGAGCGTGCTCAGCACGGCCCGCGTCGCCCGCTCGGCCGATCCCCGGTCCGGCAGCCGAGCGAGTGCCTGCACCTTTCCGATCATCTCGTCGTGCCGCATGAGGCGCGTCTCCTTTCCCAGCGTGTGGTGCGTACGATCCGGCTGGGAACAACCGTGTCCCGGCACCGGGCGAGTACCCGGTGCGCCGCCCCTACACCGGACCCGGCCGACGGCGACACACCGGACCCTGCCGACGCCGACACACCGGACCCTGCCGACGCCGACACACCGGGTCCGGCCGACGGCGACGCAGGGCCGTATGACCGGCGCCGGGCACCTCGCGGCTCCTCACGCGGGCGCGACGCCCCGCGGCGCACCGCGGCCACGGCCACGGCTGCGGCCGTGCGCCAGCGCCGCGAACCGCAGCGCCACCTCCCGCCACACCGGTACGGCGGCCGGGTCCGCACGCAGCGCGACGCGGTGCAGTTCGGTCCGGTCCAGCCCGTGGCGCTCAAGCCGGGCCGCGGACCATCGTGCGATGCGCTCCGGATCCGCCTCGGGGTGGAACTGGACGCCCCACGCCGCCTCGCCGACCCGGAACGCCTGATACGGACACCGCTCGCTGCGGGCCAGCCACCGCGCCCCCTCGGGCAGCCGTACGATCGCGTCCACGTGGTGCTCGATCGCCGTCGGCCGCTGCGGCAATCCGCCGAACAGCGGGTCGTCCGCCGCCTCCGGCCGCAGCGTCAGGGCCATGCTCCCGAACTCGGGTTCGCCGTGCTCGCCCGCCACCTTCCCGCCCGCCACCTGCGCGAGCATCTGCCCCCCGAGACAGATCCCGAAGACCGGCACGCCCCGCTCCAGCGCCTGCGCCATGAGCGCCCGCGCCCCCGCCAGCCACGGCGCCCGGTCGTCGTCGTCCGGCAGAAAGGCGCCGCCCAGCACGATCAGCGCGGCGTGCTCCAGCCGCTCGGGCAGGGCCTCCCCGGCGTCCGCCCGCACCACCTCCATGCCGACCCCGCCCTCGGCCAGCCAGTCCGCCCACCGACCCGGTCCGCCGTACGCGCTGTTCTGCACCACCAACGCCGTGGCCGCATTCCGCATGGCCCGATTCCGCCCCTCTCCCGCACCGCCCGGCCGACCCGCGCGGCCCCCGTGATCCTGCCCCCCTGACCGGCCCCGCCATGCCGCGTACCCGCCCCCCGAAACGGGAACTCGCCGTTCGAACCCGTTCGGACCCCGTCCGCCCCGTTCGAATCCGTCCGGAGCCCGTCCGGAGCCCGTCCGGACCCGTTCGCGTCCTCGGCCCCAAGGAGGTGATCATGGTGGAAGCGGCACAGCCGGTGGCCGCGCGGCGGGGCGTGGTGACGCTGTTCCTGTGCGGTGACGTGATGCTGGGCCGCGGGGTCGACCAGATCCTGGAGCACCCCGGCGATCCGGCACTGCGCGAGGACTGGATACGGGACGCGCGGGCGTATGTCGAGCTGGCGGAGGCGGCCTGCGGTCCGATCCCCGCGCCGGTCGCGCCCGCCTGGCCGTGGGGCGAGGCACTGCCGGCGCTCCGGGAGGCCGCACCGGACGTGCGGATCCTGAACCTGGAGACGGCGGTGACGTGCAGTGACGCCTTCGCCCCGGGCAAGGCGGTCCACTACCGGATGAACCCGGCCAACCTGCCGGCCCTGACGGTGGCCCGGCCCGACGTCTGCGTCCTTGCCAACAACCACGTGCTGGACTTCGGCCGTGCCGGTCTCCTGGAGACGCTCGACGCCCTGCGCGCCGCCGGACTGAGGTCGGCGGGCGCCGGCCGCAACGCCGAGGAGGCGTACGCGCCCGCCGTGTGCCCCGTCGCGGACGGTGCCCGCCTGCTGGTGTTCGCCCTGGGGACGATGTCCAGCGGCATACCGCCGAGCTGGGCGGCCACGGCCGACCAGGCGGGTGTCGCCTACGTCGCGGAGCCGACGGAACGGGCCGCCGCCGCGGCGGCCGGACGGGTCCGGGAGCTGAGGCGGCCCGGCGACATCGCGGTGGTCTCCGTGCACTGGGGGTCGAACTGGGGCCACCACATCCCCCGGGAGCAGATCCGCTTCGCGCACACCCTGATCGACGGCGGGGTGGACGTCGTCCACGGGCACTCCTCGCACCACCCGCGCGCCATCGAGGTCCACCGCGACCGGCTGATCCTGTACGGATGCGGCGACTTCATCGACGACTACGAGGGCATCACCGGCTACGAGCAGTACCGCGACGACCTTCGTCTGGCCTACCTGGTCTCGCTGGAGGCGGAGACGGGCCGGCTGCGGGACCTGCGCATGACGACACTGCGGGCCCGCCGGATGCGGCTGGAGCCCGCCGCCGAGGAGGACCGGGCGTGGATGGCGGCCACCCTCGCCCGGACCAGCCACGGCACGGCCGTCGTACCGGATCCGGACGGCGCGCTCCACGCGGTACCGGACACGCCGGACACCGGCGGCCCGAAGGGGTGGTGAGGGCAGCGCGTCCGGCCGTGCCGGTCTCCAGTGCGTCCGGCCGTGCCGGTCACCCGCCGGGGTCCTCGGACTCCGGCGGCACGGGCAGCGGCTGCCGCCAGGGCGTGGACTCGTCGATCCTCGGGGCGGCCCCGCGCACGGCGCGTGCCACCGCCTCGGCCCGGGACGCGGTGCGCGCCGCGACGACGAGGAGACGCAGCGGGGCGGAGGGCCGGAGTTCGACGCACACCAGGGGCCTGCCGGGCCGTAGGGCGACGTAGTCCACCCCGGCCTGATGAGCGCGCGTGCCCACGCACACCAGGCCGGGCACGCAGATGCCGCGCCGGTGGCTTCCACGCATCGTGCGCCACCAGTCGGTCTCGACCGTCACACGGCACACCGCCGCCAGCGGCACGCGCACATCGCCCTGACGGGCCGCCGCCCTCTCCCACAGCGCCGGCCGGACGACCAGATCGTCACCCTCCACGCGCATCCGTGCCATGCTCCGCACCTGCCCTCCATCCCTTTCTCCATCGTCGCTCCGGGCGTCCGCCGCCGCTCCGCACGGCGACGGCGGCCGCCGCCGACGGACCGGCACGAGCGCACACTGGAAGGGGAAGCTGTACACACGAGTCGCACGTGGAGGTCGGCCATGAGCACCCTCGAAGAACACGTCGACGTCGGAGTTCCGATCGACGACGCCTGGGACGGCCTGCACCGGGTCGAGAACTATCCGCGCTTCGTGTCCGGAGTCCGCGAAGCCCGCACGGAGGCGGGAGGCCGGGCGCACCTCGACATCGAGGCCGGTGGCCGGTCCCGGGAGATCGAGGCCGAACTGTCCGATCGCGCGGCGGAACGCGTGATGGAATGGCACACCACCGGCGCTCCCGACCTCATGGGGTCCTTCACCCTCCAGCCCCTCGACGACCACCACACCCGCATCCAGGCGCGGCTGGAGTACGACCCCGGCACCGTCCGGGAGATCCTGGGCGGACCGAAGGGCTTCGCCCAGGCCACCGCGATCGAACGCACCGTCCGCGATGATCTGGAGCATTTCAAGGAGTGCGTGGAACAGGGGCGGTGAGCGCGATGAGCCGCCGCCGAACGGGCACCCGGTGAGCATGGTCGGCGACACGGGTGACGACAGGGAAGCGCGGCGGCAGGGCGAGAACGGCCACCGGGCCGTGCCGCACACCGCCGATGTGCGCCTCGAAGCCTGGGCCACGAGCCGGGAGCGCTGCCTGACGGAAGCGGCGCTGGCGATGGTGGACTGCTTCGCCGATGTGGCCGGGGCGCGGCCCGCCGCCGTGGAGCACGTACGGCTGGCCGAGGGCAGTGACGAGGATCTGCTCGCGGCGCTGCTGGACGAAGTGATCTACCGGATGGAGGTGCAGGGCCGGATACCGGTCGACGTGGCGGCCGCTGAGGTCGGCGACGGCCTCGACGTCCATCTGGCGATGGCCCCGCTCGCGGACGTGGAGATCATCGGCGCCGTGCCGAAGGGCGTCTCCTGGCACGGGATGCACATCGGCCCCGATTCCTACGGCTGGTCCTGCGCCGTGACCGTCGACGCCTGAGCCGCCCGCCCGAGCCGGGGATGTGAAGGGCCTTCAGCCCTTGACCACCCCCAGCGGCACCAGCCGGGCGACCGTGCGGCACAGCCCCGCCGCCTCGCTCACCGCGACCACCGCGTCGACGTCCTTGTACGCCTCGGGCGTCTCCTCCGCCAGACCGCGCAGCGAGCGCGGCCGCACCGCGATCCCCTCGTGCTCCAGCCGGGCCCGCAGCTGCCTGCCGCTGATGGTGCGGGCCGCCTGATGGCGGCTCAGCGTACGGCCGGCGCCATGGCAGGTGGAGGCGAACGCGTCCCCGCCGGGCACGCCCGCCAGCACGTACGAGGCGGTGCCCATGGTGCCGGGGATCAGCACCGGCTGTCCCGCCTCGCGCAGATCCTCGGGCAGGTCGGGGTGGCCGGGCGGGAAGGCGCGGGTGGCGCCCTTGCGGTGGACGCACAGCCGGCGCCGTACCCCCTCGACCGTGTGGCTCTCGATCTTGGCCAGGTTGTGCGACACGTCGTACACGAGCGAGAGCGAGGTGCCCGCGCCGCGCCGGAAGATCTGGCGAGCCGCGTCGGACAGCAACTGGCGGTTGGCCCGCCCGTAGTTCGCGGCCGCGGCCATCGCCCCGAGATAGGCCTGCCCCTCGGGCGACTCCACGGGGGTGCAGGCCAGCTGCCGGTCGGGTACGGCGATGCCGTAGCGGGCCATGGCCCGGTCCATCGCCTTGACGTGATCGGTGCAGATCTGGTGGCCGAGACCGCGGGAGCCGCAGTGGATCATCACGCACACCTGGTCGCGGGCGATCCCGAAGGCCGCCGCCGCCTCCTCGTCGTACACCTCGGCGACCTGCTGCACCTCCAGGAAGTGGTTCGCCGACCCCAGACTGCCCACCTGCCCGAGGCCGCGCTCCCGCGCCCGCTCGCCGACCTGCGTCACATCGGCGTCGGCGACCGCCCCGCGGTCCTCGCACCGGATCAGGTCGCGCTCCTCGCCGTGGCCCTGCTCCACCGCGTACCGTGAGCCGCCGCGCAGGATCCGCTCCATCTGCCCGGGACCGGTCAGCCGCCACACACCGCCGGGCCCCGCGCCCCGGGGGATCGCCCGGTCCAGGGCGTCCATCACCGCGGGCAGCGACCGCTCGAACTCCTTGCGTTCGCAGCCGGCGGCCAGCAGCCGCACCCCGCAGGAGATGTCGAACCCGACCCCGCCGGGCGACACCACGCCGCCCTCGTCCACCGCGGTCGCCGCGACACCGCCGATGGGGAAGCCGTAGCCCCAGTGGATGTCGGGCATCGCGTACGAGGCGCCGACGATCCCCGGCAGGGTGGCCACGTTCACGACCTGCCGCAACGACTGCTCGGCGTCGGCGAGCAGTTCCCGTGAGGCGAACACCACCCCGGGCACCCGCATGTCCCCGTGCCGTTCGATGCGGAAGCGGTGGGCGCGCTCCTCGACCAGTTCCATCGTTCCCGCTCAGTCCGCGAGGTCCGCCCTGCCGAACAGGGCGGCGTAGCCGGACGGGAGCCCGCCGATGACCTGGTTGAGCTCGCCGCCGGAGATGACGTCGGCGACGGTCGTCAGTACGGCGCTGGCGTCCCACTGGGCGGTCCGCGGGCGCGCACCCGTACGCTCGGCCACCTGGTGGTAGAACTCCTCGACACCGAAGCTCTCCGCCCGCTCCCGCTTGGCGTCGGTCAGTGACCGCCCCAGCGGCATGGGCAGCTGGGAGGCGAGATCGTCGACCTCGCCGGGACTGATCCTCGTGGCCAGCACCCCGAGGACGTCCTCGGTGATCTTCTGGGCTTCGTCCTGGCTGTAGAACTCGCCGCGCTCGCGCACCCGGGCGAGGAACTCGTCGCACTTCATCGCCGCCTCGCTTTCCCGCGCCGTACCCGGCGCGGCACCCTCGGTCGAGACCTCTGCCGGCTCTGCCGACGAGTACCCCGATCGGTCCCCTATGACCGAGGGCGCGCGGGATCACCGAGGGTGCGCGAGGTGCCGGACTCAGTCGCGGTCGACGTGTTCGCGCACGATCTTGCCGTCGGCCGCGTCGACGTCGAAGGTCGTCTTGTCCCAGTTGTCGGTCGTGACCACGTCGACGGACCAGACGAGCCGGTGGTCGTTCTCGTCGAGGCTGATGCCGGTGACGGTGCCCTTGGTCTTGTCCGTGGCCGTCTTCACGGCCTGGGCCGACGTCTGGGTGGCCTTGCGCAACCGGTCGGCGACCTCGCGCTTGTCGTCGGCGTCCTGGTCCGGCTCCGTCCGGCTGCGGACGACGTTTCCGCTGACCGCGTCGACATCGACCCGGTGCACCGTCCCGTCGGCGGCGGCGACCTTCGCCTCCCACTCGGGGGCGCCCGCGGAGGGGGACGGACTCGGGCTGCCGGTGCCGGGGCTGGTCGTACCGGGGCTGGCTGTGCCGGGGCTGGCTGTGCCGGGACTGGCCGTGCCCGGTGAGGTGGTCGCTGCGCCGGAAGCGGTCTTCAGGTCGAGATCGACGAGCTTGCCCCCGGGGACCTCCTTCACCGCGGTGGCGGCGGCCTTCTCCCAGCTCACGTGTGTCTTGGTGATGAGGTCCCTGCGGTGTGCCTGGTCCTCGTTCAGCGACGCGGTGGGGGAGGCCGGGGAGGGGGAGGCCGGCGCCGTGGCGGTCGGGGACATGGCGGTGGGGCTCGTCGGAGCGGCCTCGGCGACGCTCGAACGCGTCGCGTCGGCGCCGCAGGCGGCCAACAGCAGGACGGAACTGCCCAGGGCACAGGTCAGGGCCATGGTACGGAGAGGCGGAAGACGTCGCGCAGTGGTCATGCAGCTCTCGGTAACCATGGCACGGGTCCCTGACACCGGCCAGGGGACGAAACCACCGGAATGGCCGGGCACGCGGCACCGCTCAGCGGCGGGTGTGGACCAGACCTGTCTCGTAGGCGACCGCCACCGCCTGGGCCCGGCTGCTGAGCTCCAGCTTCGCCATCATCCGGTGCAGATGCGTCTTCACCGTGGCGATGGTCACCGTGAGCCGGTCGGCTATCTCCGGATTGGACAGCCCCTGCCCGACCAGACTGAGCACGTCCCGCTCGCGGTTGGTCAGCGACGTGAGGGGTCCGGCACCGGCCACGTCGGGCGACGGGCTGCGCAGATAGGTGTCGATGAGCCGCCGGGTGACCGTCGGCGCGAAGAGCATCTCGCCGTCCGCGATGGCGCGGATGGCGGTGAACAGCCGCTCGGGCGGCGTCTCCTTGAGCAGAAAGCCGCTCGCGCCCACCCGCAGCGCGGCGTACACCAGCTCGTCGAGGTCGAACGTGGTCAGCATGATGATCCGCGGTTTGGGCTCGTCCGAGGCGGCGAGTATCCGCTCGGTCGCCGCGACCCCGTCCAGGCCGGGGAGCCGGATGTCCATCAGGATCACGTCCGGCCGCCGCCCGGCGGCCAGTTCGACCGCCTCCTCACCGGTCGCCGCCTCCCCGCACACCTCCAGGTCGGGCGTGGCGCGTAAGAGGGCCGACAGGCCGCTCCGGACGAGTACTTGGTCGTCGACGACGAGCACGCGTGTCATCTTGTGCAGTCCCCCGAACTTGGTTCCCTTCACCGGCCCGCAGGGGGCACCGCGTCCGGGTGGTCGTCCCGGTCCGCGCGGTACGGGCGGGCGGCGTGAACGCCGCCTCGAACCCCGCCGCGGGCCTGGGCCCGGCGCGGAAACCGCCCCCGTAAAGCCTCACGCGTTCATACATGCCGATCAACCCGTGCCCGGTTCCCGATGAGTTTTGTCCGATTCCTGTCGGGCAGCCACCGGCTCCTGTGCCGTGGGAGGCGTGGGTGTGCTCGAGGTGAACTCAACTCGCTGTCCACCCAGGGGGCGACCACCCTCAGCCCGTGGGTTGAATCCGGTCGCGACCGCCCCGGCCGGCCCGACGGTGAAGACCAACCCGCCGCCCGACGCGCCCGCCGCCCCCGGATCCGTAGTTTCTCCACCGCAACCGGCTCTCGCAGCCGTGCAACCCACCGTTCGGCCCGGCTCCGACGGGGGACCGGACCGGAAAGGAAGGACGTCATGAACGTACGCAAGAGCCTGGCCATCGCGTCGGCGACCGTGGCACTCGGCGGCGGTCTCGCCCTCGCGGCACCGGCGGCGCAGGCCACGCCGGCAGCCCATGGCGGCACCGCCGCCACCGCGGCCATGCAGTGCAAGCAGCACAAGATCACCGTGCCGTCGGACCGGGGCGCCGTGGCGTACTGGGAGTGCCACCGGACGTACCACGGCCACAAGCAGGCCAGCACCCAGATCTGGGTGTACGACAAGAAGGCCGACGGCAAGTGCGTCTACGGCACCGTCAAGATCGGCGGCTGGCGACACACGTACAAGGCCTGCCCCAAGGGCCACAACGTGAGCGGGGCCCGCTCGGGCTGGCACAACGGCGCCGACGCCCAGGTCATCATGTCCATCCGCTGATCCGGCACCGCCGGTCCGGAGGTCAGGCGGCGGTCTTCGCGGTTCTCCTCCGCCGGCCTCCGGCACGGGCGAGCGCGTCGATGAGTTCCTCGCGGCTCATCTTCGAGCGGCCGGGGACGTTCTGATCGGTGGCGCGCTCGTACAGCTCCGCCTTGCTCAGCCGCCGTAGCTCGCTCTTCTCGCTCTTCTCGCTCTTCTCGCTCTTTGCGGTCGTGGCGCTCGTTGCGCTCTTCGCGCTCTTCGCGCCGCCGGGGCCCCGGCCGGTCCTGGCCGGGGCGTCACGGTCGGACTTCTCGCCGGCCCGGCCGGCCTTCGCCGCCTTCGCGGCCGGAGTCTTCCTCTTGGACTCCTGCTTCCGAGGCCGTTCGGCGCCCTCGCCACGGGCGCCGCGGGCCCGGTCCACGCTGCTCTGAAGGACCTTCATCAGGTCGATCACATCGGTGGCCGAAGGCGGCGCCTCGGCCGCCACGATCTCCTGGCCCTCCGCCTTCGCCCGCACCATCTCCCGTACCTTCTCCTGGTACGTGTCGTGGTACCGGGCCGGGTCCCACGGTCCGCTGAGGGCCTCGACCAACTGGACCGCCATGTCGAGCTCCTTGCCCCTCGCGGCGTGGCCGGAGGGCAGTTCGGGCAGCTCCTTGCCCGGGTCGCGGACCTCGTCGGCCCAGTGCAGGGTCTGGAGCACCAGGAGGTCGTCCTCGGCGCGCAGCGCGGTCAGGTACTGCTTGTTGCGCATCACGAACGTGGCGATGCCCGCCTTGCCCGCCTCGGCCAGGGCCGTGAGCAGCAGTTCGTAGACCTTGAGGTACTCCTCGCCGCGGGGCGCGACGTAGTAGGTGCGGTGGAAGTAGACCGGCTCGATGTCCGAGAGGTCGACGAAGTCGGTGACCTCGATGGTCTGCGAGCGGCCCGGCGCGATCTCGTCCAGCTCGCCCGGCTCGACGACCACGTACTCGCCCTCGGCCAGCTCGTAGCCCTTGACGATGTCCTCCGGGGACACCTCCTCGCCGGTGCGTTCGTTGACCCGCCGGTTGCGGATCCGGTCCGTGGTGCCGCGCTGCAACTGGTGGAAGTGGACGGTGTGGTCCTGCGTCGCGGTGAACAGGCCCACCGGGACGCTGACCAGCCCGAAGGTGATCACGCCGGTCCACATCGCGCGTGCCATGACCACCGCTCCCGTCCTGCCTGCCCCGGCCGCCACACCCGGCACGGCGCTCCTGTCCACCACGCTGACACCTCCCCGCCCCGAGCGCGCGCCGAGCGTCGGCCGGCGGTGGGCCGTCCCCCGTCTACCTGACGCGTGCGGCCAGGCGGTCTACTTCCTTCGCGGCCTTCCGGGCCACGTCCTCGGCGCGGGCGACGGCCTCGCGGATCTCCTCGTGCCGCTCCTCGGCGTCCCGCTGGTCGTCCTCGGCACGGCTCAGGTCCTCGCGGGCCTGGTGCAGTCGCCGTTCGGCTTCGGACACCTGCTCTTGGGAGCGATCGCGACGTTCACGGGCCCGCCGCGCCGCCGCTTCGGTGTCCGCCTGCTCGGTCCGCAGGGCGGCAAGGCGCCGTTCGGCCTCCTCGGCCGCCTTCCGGGCGGCCGCGAGCCGGGCCTCGCGCTCGCGGCGCCGTTCGGCGAGTTCGTCCTTCGGCGCCGTCCGCCTCGAAGGAGTCGCCGTCCGCGCCGGTCCGGGAACCGACCGGGTCCGCTTCGGGGCGGCCGCTCCCGCCTCCACACCGCTGGCCGGGAACACCGACGGCGGCGTCAGGGCACTGTGCAGGCGGCCGCCGGCCCACTGCTCGGCCGCCTCGGGATCGGTGAGCACCGCGAGCAGCGTGGATTCCACGTCCTGCCGTACCGCGTCGGACAGCCGGTGACCGCTGTCCTGAGCGAGCTGTGCGGCCTGCCGGGACAGGCCGGAGACGACCTGCCGGCGCTGCGCGGACAGCTCCTTGAGCCCGGCGGCGTCCAGGGTCCGGTACGCCTCCCGCAGTGCCTCCCCGAGCTCGAGGAACTGCCGGCTCTCCTCCGGCCGGGAGCGCAGCAGCAGGTTCGCGGCCCAGGCCGCCAGGGTGGGACGGCGCGCGCCGTGGATCCGGCGGGCGTCCTCGGCCCGGCCGTCCGCCTTGAGGGCGGCGGCCAGTTCTTCGCGGCGGGCGACGAAGTCGGCCGGCGGCGTGGTGTGGAGTTCGTCGAGGACCGCTTCCACGTCCTGCGGTCCGCCACGCCGCCTGCCCTTGCGCCGCACGGTGCTCGTCGCCGGTCACACGCTGTCGCAGATCCGTTCCGCCTGCGCGGCGGCGGTGCTGCGTGCGACGTCGGCGTCCGTCAGCGCCTGGCGCTGGGAGGCGTCCGGGTGGCCCCCTGCGGCGACGAGGTCCTGGAGCTCCTTCTTCAGCTGGTCGTAGTCGCGCGTGGCCTGTTCGGCCGCCGCCATGGCCCGGTCGCAGTCCTGGGACGTGGCGGCACGGGCGTGGGGCGCGGCAGGTTCGGCGGTGGCGGCCGTGGCCGAGTGGGCTGCCGCGGAGAGGGCGAGGACCAGGGCGGCGCCGGTCGTCGTGGCGCGCAGGCGTACCGACGTCATGGGGTGACCTCCAGTCCGGCGTGGAGACGTCCGATCCGGCGTCCGGACGCCGCCTGACCACCATGGGCCACGAGTCCCGCCGCTGCCACTCGCGCGGTATCGAGCGGGACGCACGCGCTCTCGCACCGCGCGGTTTCGGGCCATTGTTCACGCCTACGGGTGAATCTGTGAATGGATGTCCAGTCTGATTCCGGTCGGTGCGGTGTCCTGAGGCACGAACGCCACGAGGCGTGCGGACGCCCCGGGGGACGGGACGGGGCGCGAGGGGACACCGACCGAGGGGGGAGCGAGGGGCATGCGTGTCTTCGTTCTGTGGGTGTGGCTGCTGACCGCGAGCCTGGGCGGCTATCTCGCCACCGTGTGGATCCGCCACGGCGGCCTGCGGCAGCGCACGCCCGGGGTGACGCGGCTGCCGCTGTGGCTCGTCGTGGGACATGTCGCGCTCGCCGTGGCCGGACTGGCCGCGTGGACGGTGTACCTCGTGGGAGGGCTCGAAGGCTCGGCGTGGACGGCCTGCGCGGTCGTCCTGATCGTGGCCGCGTTCGGCTTCATGATGCTGCTGCGCTGGCTGCCCAGCCCCGGACGGCACTCCCACGGCGGCGTCGCCGCCGAGCGGCACTTCCCGCTCACGGCCGTCGTCGCCCACGGCATGTGCGCGGGCGCCACCGTCCTCCTGGTGGTGCTCGTGGTGCTGGGCCGGATGTGAGACCGCGCCCCGCCCCACCCATCACTCAGCTCCGTGCCGTACGACCTTCCTCTCCGGTTCGTGCGGCGGCCGATTCGGGAGAGCATGGAGGGGCGGCCCCTCAGCAGTCGCAGCCATCGGCTGCTGTCGAGGAGGGAGCTTGAGGATGACCACACAGGAATCGTTCCAGGGCGACGAGGAGGCCCGTCAGGTGGGGGCCTCGCCGCCGGGAGGGCTGCTCGATCTGCTCAGCGTGTCCGCGGTGGTGCTGGACGACCGCGGGCGGATCGTGTTCTGGAGCCCGCAGGCCGACGACGTGTTCGGCTACACCGCCGAGGAGGCGCTGGGCCAGTACGCGGCCCGGCTCCTGGTCCACGAGGAACACCGGGACCTGGTGATCAAGCTGTTCGCCGAGGTGATGGGCACCGGGGCCAGCTGGGCCGGCGCGTTTCCCATCCGGCACAAGGACGGCAGCAGCCGCCTGGTGGAGTTCCGCAACATGCGGCTCCTGGACGACCTCGGTGACGTCTACGCCCTGGGTATCGCCGCCGACCGGGCCATGCTGGAGCGGGTCGAGACCGAACTGGCCCTGTCCGAGCGGCTGGTGTCCCAGTCGCCCATCGGCGTCTCGCTCCTGGACACCGAGCTGCGCTACATCCTGGTCAACCCCGCGCTGGAACGCATCAACGGCATCCCCGCCGCCGACCACATCGGCCGCCGCCCGCGCGACGTCCACCCCCTGACCGGCATCGACACCATCGAGTCCGCCCTGCGGCAGGTGCTGGTCACCGGCACCCCGCTGATCGACCAGTACATCGTCGGCCGTACACCGGCCGACCCGGACCACGATCACGCCTGGTCGGTGTCGTACTACCGGCTCGAAGGGGCCGGCGGACAGGTGATCGGCGTGGCGAACTCGGTCGTCGACGTCACCGAACGCCACCGGGCCGCGACCGAGGCGGACCGGGCCCGGCGCAGGCTGGCGCTGATCGCCGACGCCGCCGCCCGGGTCGGAACCACCCTGGAGGTGGAGCAGACCGCCCATGAACTGGCGAAGGTGGCCGTGCCCGTCCTGGCCGACGTGGCGGCGGTCGACGTCCTCGACGCCGTCCTGGCCTTCCGCCGCACCGGAGGCCCGCACGAGGGACCGGAGTTGTTCCGCGCGCTCGCCGTGGTCTCCGACCACCCCACCGAGGCCACCGCCGCCGCGGACAAGGTCGGCGACCTGGCCGCCTACGGCCCCGACCGGCTGATCACCCGGTGCGTGCACACCGGTCAGCCGGTCATCGTGGCCCACACCGGTGAGGAGGAACTACAGCGCATCGCCCGTGACCCGGACGCGGCGCAGGCCTTCGCCCGGGCGGGCGTGCACTCCTACCTCGCCGTGCCGCTGATCGCCCACAACGAGGTGCTCGGCGCGTTCGACCTGCTGCGCATCGACAACCCGCTGCCCTTCGACGAGGACGACGCGATCCTCGCCGGAGAGCTCGCCGCCCGGGCCGCGGTGGCCATCGACAACGCCCGCTGGCACCAGAGCGTGCGCAACTCCGCGGAGACTCTCCAGCGCAGCCTGCTGCCCGGCCGCCACCCCCGCCTCGTCGGCCTGGAGGTCGCCTCCCACTACCAGCCCGCCCAGGCATCCTGTGAGATCGGGGGCGACTGGTACGACATCGTGCCGCTGGACGGCGACAAGACCGCCCTGGTCGTCGGCGACGTGATGGGCAACGGCATCGACGCCGCCGCGGCCATGGGCCGTCTGCGCACCGCCACCTGCGCCTACGCCGACCTCGACCTCGCCCCCGACGAGGTCCTCCATCACCTGGACAAGATCACCCGCGGGCTGGAGCACTACATCGCCACCTGCCTCTACGCCGTCTACGACCCCCACCAGGACCGCTGCCGCATCGCCAACGCCGGACATCTGCCGCCCGCCCTGATCCGCCCCGGGCAGCGCCCCGAACTCCTCGACCTGCCCACCGGCGCACCCCTCGGCGTCGGCGGCGTCCCCTTCCGCACCTCCGCCTTCGACTTCCACCCCGGCGACCGGCTCGTCCTGTACACGGACGGCCTGGTGGAGACCCGGCACCACCCGATCGACGAACGCCTGAACACCCTGCTGCGCGTCCTCGAGGGTGAGCCGCGTGCGCTGAAGGACACCTGTCAGTGGCTCCTGGACAGCCTCCGCGAGCCCGAGGACCACGACGACGTCGCCCTCCTCATCGCGCAGGCCGAGCCCATCACTCCGGCACCTTGACCCCTGGTCGGCACTCGATGATGCTGTGTTGCGGCACATGGGATACGTGCCGTAATGAGCAACGTCATGTCGCCGTGACGGGCGACATCCGACGCGGATTCGTACAGTCGAGGAGTGGTCATGACGCACCAGGTTCGTGCCGTCGTCGCTCGGGGGAAGGGCGCACCCGTCAGCCTGGAAACGATCCTCGTGCCCGACCCGGGTCCGGGCGAGGCGCTGGTGAAGATCGAGGCCTGCGGGGTCTGCCACACCGACCTGCACTACCGCGAGGGCGGTATCAACGACGAGTTCCCCTTCCTCCTCGGCCACGAGGCGGCCGGTGTGGTCGAGTCGGTGGGGGAGGGGGTGACCGACGTCGCGCCCGGTGACTTCGTGATCCTCAACTGGCGTGCGGTGTGCGGGCAGTGCCGGGCCTGTCTGCGCGGGCGGCCCTGGTACTGCTTCGACACGCACAACGCCAAGCAGAAGATGACCCTCACCGACGGCACGGAGCTCTCCCCGGCCCTCGGGATCGGCGCGTTCGCCGAGAAGACGCTGGTGGCGGCCGG
>NZ_JBEXZD010000092.1:0-34335 GCF_040628575.1 Streptomyces sp. NPDC006393 | reverse complement strand
ACACGAGCGAGCCCGTGAACGAGGACGAGAACGAGAACGAGGACAAGAAGGAGGCCATCGCGCGATGAGTACCGCCTCGACGGCGTTCGCCGATTCGGCCATCATGCTGCGCCGCAACGTCAAACACACCCTGCGGAACCCGACCACGGTGTTCAACGCGGTGCTGTTCCCGATCGTCATCATGCTGATGTTCGTCAAGGTGTTCGGCGGCGCCTTCAGCGTCGGTGAGCACTACATCGACTACGCGACGCCGGGTCTGCTCGTGATGGCCGTCAGCTACGGCCTCGGTGCCACCGCGACGGCCGTGAACGACGACATGACGAAGGGCATCATCAACCGGTTCAAGACCATGGACGTCTCGCGCGGAGCCATGCTGACCGGACACGTCGTCGTCACCACGGTGCGCTGCCTGGTGGCCTGCGCGGCCATCATCGGGGTGGCCTTCGCGATGGGGTTCGACCCGGACGCGAGCGCCCTCGACTGGCTCGGCGTGCTCGGTCTCTTCGTGCTGCTCGCGGTCGGGGCCAGCTGGCTCACCGTCGCCATGGGCCTGGCCGCGAAGACCACGGAGTCGGCGGGCCTGGCCACCGTGCCGCTGATCATGCTGCCGTTCCTGAGCAGCGCGTTCGTGCCCGCGGACACCATGGGCGCCGGCGTGAAGCAGTTCGCCGAGTACCAGCCCTTCACCCCCATCATCGAGACGCTGCGCGGACTGCTGGCGGGCCATGTGTCCGGCGGCCACGCCATCGCGGCCCTCGCCTGGTGCGTCGGGTTCGCCGTCCTCGGGTACGTGTGGGCGCTCTCGACGTTCAAGAAGCGAGCCTGACCCGGACGGGCGGACCGGCCGGTCCGCCCCGAGCCGCCTCGGCGAACTCCGTGTCGCCGAGGCGGAGCCATGCCCTCTTCCCGTCGGAAGAGAACGGAACCCGCCACCCGTTCGACGAGAATCGGTCAAGGAGACGCCGATTATGGCTGAGCCGTTCGTCAGCCTGACGAACCCCGAATTCACGGACGACCCCATCGGCGCCTACGCGCGCCTGCGGGAGCAGTCCCCCCTCGTCCGCATCGGCTTCCCCGGTGGGCCGCCGGTCTGGCTGATCACGCGGAACGAAGACGTCAAGGCCGCGCTGAGCGACCCGCGGCTCGTCGTGGACTACAGCAACGTGCCCGGCCACCAGGGGCCCGGCATCGCGGACCAGATGGTCGCCGCGCTGGACCTGCCGGACGAGTTCGTGCCCTACGTCGCGGCCAACATGATGCTCAAGGACGGCAAGGAGCACGCCCGGCAGCGCCGCCTCGTGACGCCGGCGTTCTCCGTCCGGCGCATCAAGGCGCTGCGGCCCCGCATCGAGGAGATCTCCGCCCGCCTCCTCGACGCCCTGGCCGCGAAGGGATCCGGCGACCTCATCGAGGACTACTCCTCACCGCTGACCGGCACCGTCATCTGCGAACTCATCGGCATCGACGAGGCCGACCAGCCGCAGGTGCGCAAGTGGATGAACGAGTACACCGCACCCGACGCCGACCTCGCCGCGAGCGGCCGGGCCATGGTCGACCACATCAAGAAGCTCATCGCGCGACGCCGGGCCGAACCCGCGCAGGACATGATCTCCACGCTCGTGCAGACGAGCGACGAGAACGGTGACCGGCTCAGCGAGGACGAGATCGTCTCGATGGTGCTCCTGGTGGTGAACAACGGCCACCACTCCACGTCGCACTTCATCCCGAACGCGGTGCTCGCCCTCTTCGACCATCCGGACCAGCTGGCTCTGCTGCGCGCCAGGCCGGAAGCCCTGCCGCACGCCGTCAGCGAGTTGATGCGGGTCGCGAACCCCGTACCGACCGCCGGACCCCGGTACGCGACCGAGGACATGGAGTTCGCCGGCGTCCCGATCCGCAAGGGCGACGCCCTGACGGGCTCCTATCTGTCCGCCAACTACGACCCGCGTGTCTTCCCCGAGCCCGAGCGGTGCGACGTGGAGCGCGTGCTGAAGCGCGGGCAGGGCCACCTCTCCTACGGCGCGGGCCCGCACTACTGCCCCGGCGCTGCGCTCGCGGACCTCGAGGCCCGGATCGCCCTCGATCACCTGCTGATCCAGCGCGACAGCCTGGAGATCGCCGTGAGCCGTGACGCGCTGAGGTACACCGAAGCCACTCCCGGCGGCGCCCGGCTCCTCAACGCGCTTCCGGTGCGTCTGTGAGGACGGCCGGTGCGCCGGGAGTGGTCGTCCCGGCGCACCGGCCGGCGGTCGGTGCGCGGCCGCGGTCGCCTCACGCGTGGGCGACCTCGACGAGCTGCTTGACGCGCTGGTCCTGGACGAGTTCGCCCAGCCGCTCGACGCCCAGGGCGATCTGCTCGGGAGTGAGCACGCTGAAGGAGAGCCGGGCCTGGTGGAATCCGGCGGTGCCCCCGTAGAAGTGGTGCATGGGGGTCCACAGGACGCCGAACCTGGAGGCCGAGTACTCGAGCATGTCGTCGTCCGCCGGGAACGGCAGAGTGACGACGACGAACATCCCGCCCTGCGGCGTGTTCCACGAGACGTCCTGCGGCAGGCCCGGCACGGGTGCGAAGACGGACCTCAGACCGTCCAGCATGGCGGCCAGGTTCCGGCGGTAGACCTCGGCCTCGCGAGCGGTGGCGCGCTTGAGACTGCACCCGTTCTCGATGAGGTATCCGCCGATGACCGCCTGGGCGACGGTCGAGGTGTTGAGCGTCACCATGCTCTTCAGCTTGGCGAGGTGGTCGGCCAGGAGCACGGGGTCCGCGCAGGAGGCTCCCGCCGGGGTCACGGGCTGGTCCGCGATGACGTAGCCCACGCGGGCACCGGCGAAGGCGGACTTCGCGAAGGATCCGAGGTGGATCACCTGGTGCTGCTCGTCCAGGGCCTTGAGCATGGGCAGCGGGGAACCACCGGAACGGAAGAGGGTGTAGGGGTTGTCCTCGATGACGAGGATCTGCTCCCGTCGCGCCAGTTCGAGCAGGGCGATCCGGTCCGCCAGGGACATGCTGGCGCCACTGGGGTTGGCGAAGTCCGGGACGACGTAACAGGCGCGTGGCCGAAGTCCCTCGCGCCTGGCCGCCCCAATCTGCCGCTCCAGATCCTCCAGATCGATGCCGCCTTCGTGCTCCCGGACGCAGCGCAGGGGGGCGCCGGCCACCCGCGCCGCACCGATGAACCCCACATAGTTGGGCGTGGCGGCCAGGATGACGTCGCGCGTGTCCCGGACGAGCGCACGCAGCAGGAGCACCATCGCCTCCTGGCAGCCGGTGGTCACCACGATGCTCTCCGGGTCGACGGTGAAACCCTCGTCGATCTCCAGCTGGCGCGCGATGAGCTCGTGGATGAACCCCTTGGTGCGCCCGTACTGGAAGAAGGTGCGCCGCACCTGCTCCGCGGAGAGGCCCTTCTCGTCCTCGAGATGGCTTCGGAACGTCCTGAGGTGACGTGACAGGTCCTCGACGTCGTAGAAGCCTTCGAACGGCCGGCCCGCCGAGAACGAGACGGCCTCCGGGTACCTTCCCGCGAGCTCGTTGAGCAGCGTCATGGAGGTGAGTGCGGGATCGTCGACCGACTCGTGCAGGTCGGTGACACTCAACCGGATCGGCCCTGGTTGTATGGACATATTCACGTCATCCTCATCCGCCGGACAACTCGGCCCTGAGCTGGTGTCGGTCAATGTACGGCCCGCCCCTCGAGGCCTGGAAGAAAACGGCTGCAGAACCGGTTGAATTTCCGCTGTTCGGCAACGGTCCGGAATGGACGGCGGCGAGCCGTGGAAACGGCCGGCAGCAAAGCGTCCGAAATGCGCCCCACACTGTCCCGTCGGCGGGACAGCCCTTTTTTGTCGTGCCGGCGCGGGCCGAGGACGCGGCCCCCTCGGCAGAATGCCTCGAGGCGCTTGGGACGTTGACACCCTCCTGGGCAGCGGACAAAGTATGGGACTACTGAAAGAATGGCGAGAAAGCCCGGGGCTTGCCGCCGCGACCGGCCGGTGTCACGCGGCCCGGCGGATCGTCGTCGGGCACGAGCGTCGATCCGTACACCCCCCACGAGCCACTGGAATCGTGTACGCCGGGCGAAGAAACCGGACCGTGAGCGTCCGACCCGGCCGAAAAGCGGCTGCACATCAGGCGATGCCGCGTCGGCACTCCGGTTCGACCGCCTCTCCATGTACGGGGCCGAACTCCGGGAGCCGGCAGACGGTACGTCGTGGCGGCTCCACGCACTCGCTCCGCGCGGCACGTGGTACCCGACACCTGAGAAGGAGCTGACGCATGACCACACTTGGCGACGGCGTGCTGGAGAAAGCCGCGGCGGAATACGCCGAACAGGGCTTCTCCATCATCCGAAATGTCGTGCCACGGGAACTCCTGGAGGAGGTGTGCGACCACGTCGACTGGCTCACCAGAAAGTATCCGGATCTGCGTCCCGAGCACTTCCACCACCCGCTGATCCGCAATGACGCCTTCTGGGCGCGCCTGGTCTCGGACCCCCGTCTGGTGGACATCGCGGAGTTCTTCCTCGGCCCAAATCTGGCGTGCTTCACTGCCCACTACATATGCAAGCCCCCGTACGACGGACAGCCCGTGCTGTGGCACCAGGACGGCGCGTACTGGACGCTCAGCCCCATGGAGGCGCTGACGGTCTGGCTGGCCGTCGACGAGAGCACCACGGAGAACGGCTGCCTGCGGATGATCCCCGGCAGTCACGAACTGCCGCTGCACAAGCCGTCGCTCCGCACGGACACGGACAACATGCTGTTCTCCGCCTCCGACGAGGACCTGGTGCGGGAGTGGGTGGACAAGCGCGGAGTCGTGGACATCGAGCTCCAGCCGGGCGACGTCTCGATCCACCACCCGCATCTGCTGCACTACTCGGAGCCGAACACCTCCGCCAAGCGGCGGTGCGGTCTCGACATGGGCTACATCTCGACGACCACACGGATCCACAGCGATGGGATCTACCTCGACCCGCTGCTCGTCCGCGGGACCGACACCACCGGCCTGAACAGCTACCGTCCGTTCCCCGCCTACCAGGAGGGCGAGACGATCCCCTTCGCCGGGCAGGAGGAGTGGGACGCGAAGGTGGCCACGCTCAACGCGGCGCTGCCGGCGCGTTCCCGGGACCTTCCCACGGAGAGCCCGATCGAGACGACCCGGCACATGATCGACCGTCTGCGCGCGGGCACCGCGAAGAGCTGACCGCAGCCGCACCGGCCGGGGGCCCACCGCTCACACGCGGTGGGCCCCCGGCCGCACAGGAGCACCGCTGCACAGGAGCACCGCTGCCGGGGGCCTTCGAGGACGGTGGACACCATGCAGGGCCCAAGGCCGCCACCCGGCTCCGGCAGCCACGAGGCCAGGGCTCACCGTGCCGGTGAGCCCTGGCCTCGTGGCAGGCCGCGGCCCCTCACCAGTCGAACACCTCGCCGTCGCCCCGCTTCTCGATGCAGTACGTGCGGTAGGCCTCGGCCTTGGCGACCATGTCCTCGTCCCCGGTACGCCGCGCGGCCTCCACGTACCAGTCGAACGCCGCGGTGGCGTGCGCGCGCCGCTCGAAGTGCAGTTCGGCGAAGCGGCGGAAGTCCGACCGCATGGTCGCCGGCGTCAGGTTCCCGGAGCCGATGAGTTCCTCGAGTTCCGCCTCGGTCGGCTCGGGCCGTTCGACGACGCGGATCGGCTCGGTCGCGGGAATGTCGCCGCGGATCGCGAGGGGCTCCTCGGCGTCCGAGAAGTCGAGACAGAGCGAGAGCCGGGCGGCCTCGGCCGTGCTGCGCGCGGAGTGCGGGTCGGTCGAGTGGATCCGCCACACCTCACCGCGACGGATGTGATAGACGGTGCCGTTCTCGGAGTGGAGGGACTCCTCGCTGGTGCGCAGCGGAACCTGCACCCTGGTGCCGGGCTTGGCCCATTCGAGAAAGTCCACGTGCGGGGCGATGATTCCGTCACGAAGGCTGAAGATGCGCACCCACTGCAACCGGTCCACGGGAAAGTGCTCGGTCACCAGGGACATGATGTTCGGCAGCTGCTTGCCGAGTTCGGTGAGGGTCAGACTTCCCTCGTGCGGGCGGAAGGCGGTGTCGGAATCGGCGCCGCTGCCGTTGGCCAGTACATGGGACGACCAGGACCCGAAGGTGAAGGCGTCATATTTGCCGTCGTACTCGTGGCTGTCCACGACGGCCAATTCGGAATCCAGGTCGTACGAGTCGATGGGCAGCACCGCAAGCCGTTCCGACTTGAGCAAGGGAATCCCCTCCAACACATGATTGTTTGACGCACCCGGAAGCTGCTGGGCGTTCCACCCGGTCGTCACCATAATTCTTCGCGGATACGGAAGGCAACGAGACGGCCGCGCATGGAGAGCGCGGCCGTCCACAGAGAGAATTTCCGGCGCCACCGACGTCGCCGGCCGCTGTCCGGCACCGGGTCAGGGCAGGAACCGAAGAGCTCATCACTGTCCTGTCGGCAGGACAAGCGGTGCCCGGCGCGGTGTCCGCACTGTCATCTCTTGCACGGGGTTTCCCCGGCCATCTACGTTGGCGTCGCGATGGCCCCGAAGGCGCGTATCGACTACGTGATCAATTCCGGGACGGCGGTCGCGGACATCGGAGCCGGATCGCGAACACCCAGACGTTCTTTCCGAGACGGCAATGGCGTGGGCGGGCGTTCCCGTTTCGACAGAGGAAGGAAAAGGCTGGCCATGGAATCGTCGCCGCAGGTGATCCACCGGCGAGGTGGACAGGACGAGACGTCAGAACCGCAAGCCGCATCCTCGGGCGCGCCGGAATCGCTCGTGAAGGAAGTCTCGGCACTGTGGGAGGAATACCTCGACTGTGCCGAGGTCCGGGCGGAGGACGACTTCTTCGTGCTCGGCGGCAATTCACTGGCCGGAATCAAGATCATCGAACGGGTGGCGCAGGACTACGGCGTCCAGCTGTCCGTCCGGGACTTCTACCTGGCCCAGACCCCAGCCCGGGTCGCCGAGCTGATCGAGCGGGGGAGGGCGGGCACGTGAGGCTGACGCCGGGTCCCGCGCGCGACGTCGACCTCGACCGTGTCGACCTGTTCGACCTGGACCTGTACACCTCGGGCGATCCGCACCCGGTCTGGGACGTGATGCGGGCCAAGGCGCCCCTGCACCACCAGGTCCTCCCGGACGGCCGGGAGTTCTGGTCGGTGACCCGCCACGAGGACGTCTGCCGTGTGCTCGGCGACCACCGCGAGTTCACCTCGGAGCGCGGCACGGTACCCACCCACCTCGGGCAGGACGACCCCGCGGCGGGCGTGCTGATGACGTCCACCGACCCGCCGCGGCACACCGAGGTCCGCCGCCCGCTCGGCTCCAGGCTCACGGCGCGGGCGGTGAGGTCCTGGGAGGACAAGATCCGCGGGACGATCCGGCGCTTCCTGGAGCCGGCGCTCGAGGGCGACACCTTCGACCTGGCCGAACGGGCGCTGCTCCTCCCGGCGATGGTCACCGGCCCTCTCCTCGGCATCCCGGAGAAGGACTGGGAGGAACTCGTCCAGCTGACCGCGATGGTGACCGCCCCCTCGGACCCGCACTTCCGGCTCGGCAACGAAGCGGCGACCCTGGCCATCGCCCACCACGAGCTCGTCACCTACGTCAAGGAGTGGGTCAGGACGCGGCGGGCGAGCGGAGGCGAGGACGACAGCCTGCTCCACCACCTCATGAGCGTCCGTCCCGGCGGCGCGCCGCTGACCGACGAGGAGATCGCCCTCGACGGCTACAGCATCCTCCTCGGCGCCAACGTGACCACACCGCACACCGTCGCGGGCACCGTGCACGCCCTCATCGAGCGGCCCGAGCAGTTCGAGAAGGCGCAGGCGGACCCGACGCTGATCCCGAACCTGGTCGAGGAGGGGCTGCGCTGGACCTCGGCCGCCTGCAACTTCATGCGGTACGCGGTCGACGACGTCCACATCGGCGGGGGCACCGTCCCGGCCCGCGGGGCGGTCGTCGCGTGGATCGGTTCGGCCAACCGGGACGAGTCCCGGTTCCCCGATCCGCACACGTTCGACATCACGCGGAGCAACGCCAAGCGCCATGTCGCGTTCGGGTTCGGACCGCACTTCTGCATCGGTGCGCCGCTGGCCCGGCTGACCCTGCGCGTCTTCTTCGAGGAACTGCTCCAGCGGTTCGGATCGATCGAACTGGCCGGCGAACCGCAGCACCTGCGGTCGTACTTCATCGCCGGGATGACCCACCTCCCCATCGTCGCGCAGAAACGAAAGACGCCATGACACCCGGTTCCACCACCGCCCTGTCACCGTGGGTCGTCCGGCCGCCGTCCACCGACTCCCCCGCCCGGATCTTCTGCTTCCCCTTCTCCGGCTCCGGGGCTTCGGCCTTCAGCGCCTGGCCGGCCGCGCTCGACGACATCGAGGTCTGCCCCGTGCAGTTCCCCGGCCGCGAGAACCGGCTGGCGCATCCGCACTACGGCACCTACGAGAAGCTCGCCGCCGCCCTGGTCGAAGCCCTGACGCCGCTGCTCGACCGGCCGTTCGCGTTCTTCGCGCACTGCGCGGGCGCGCTGCCCGCGTACGAGACCGTGCTCAGACTCGCCGAACTCGGCCTGCCCACACCGGACTGCCTGTTCGTGTCGGGCCAGCCGGCCCCGCACGACGCCTCGCGCGACCGGATGCTCAGCATGACCGAGCCCGAACTGCGCGCCGAGGTGGAGTCGTTCGTCCGCAGCCGCGGGATCGAGCCGCGGCCGGACATGGTCGACATGGGCCTCATGGTGCTGCTGCGTGACCACGCGGCCGCGGCCGCGTACCGGCGCCGGGAGCCCGTCCAGGTGGACTGCCCCATCGTCGTACTGCACTGGCGGGACGACCCGGACGTGAGCCTCGGCGACCTCCAGGGATGGCGCCGCTACGCGCACTCGGTCGAGTTCCGGGTGGTCGACGGCGGCCACTACGACTTCATGGACGCGCCGGACGAGCTGCAGAAGCTGCTGACCCGTTGGCTGTGAGCGCGCTACGGCCGCCCGTGCCGGCCGTGCACCGAGGGAACCGGAAGGAACGCGTATGAGTGGCGCAGCCACCGATATTGCCGTCATCGGGATGTCGTGCCGCTTTCCCGGTGTGCACGACCTGGCCGGGTTCTGGCGCCTGCTGCTCGACGGGAGGTCCACCGTCGCGACGTTCCCCGGGCACCGGGCGGCCGACGCGAACACGCAGCACCTGTCCCACCCTGACGCCGCCACCTTGAACGCGGGGTCGTTCTTCGACTCCGTCGACGGGTTCGACGCGGAGTTCTTCGGAACCCCTCCGGCGGAGGCGGCCGCCATGGACCCCGTGCAGCGGCTGGGACTCGAGCTCGCCTGGGAGGCCGTGGAGGACGCGCGCATCCCGGCGACCGCGCTCGCGGGCCGCGAGATCGACGTCGTGGTCGGCGCCGCGCCCTCCGGGTACGAACTGCTGCGCAGGCTGTCCGGCAGCGACCGGGACGACCACTACGCCGCGCTCGGCTCCAGCGGTGCGCTGATCGCGAACCGGATCTCGGCCCTGTTCGACGTGCGCGGCATGAGCTTCAGCGCGGACTCGGGCCAGTCCTCCTCCCTGGTGTCGCTGGCGCTGACGTGCGAACGCATACGCGGCGGCGCGGTCGACATGGCGCTCGCCGGCGGCGTGCACCTGATCGTCGATCCGGAGGCGGGCAGCGGCCTGGCGAACCTGGGCGCCCTGTCGCCCGACGGCCGCTGCTTCCCCTTCGACGAACGGGCCAACGGCTTCATCCGGGGAGAGGGCGGGGCGTTCGTCCTGCTGAAGCGGCTCGACCTGGCCGTCGCCGACGGCGACCACATCTACGCGGTGGTGCGCGGCTGGGGCATCGGCAGCGGCGGCGCGTCATCCCGGATGCCGGACCCCAGCCCGACCGGGCAGGCGGCAGCCGTGCTGACCGCCCTCAGGCGCGCGGCCGTCCCGTTCGACAGCGTCGACTACGTCGAGGCGCACGGCACCGGCACACGGCTCGGCGACCCGGCCGAGATCTCCGGCCTGCGCCAGGTGTTCCGGGAGACCGGCCGCAGCCGCGCCCTGGCGATCGGCTCGGTGAAGGCGAATGTCGGGCACCTGGAGCCGGCCGCGGGGATCGTCGGCTTCGTGAAGGCGGCGCTCTGCCTGGACCGCGCCCACCTGGTCCCGAATCCGAACTTCCGCTCCGCCAACCCCGCCATCCCGGACCTTGAGGAGGACTTCGACGTCCTGAGGACCGCACGGCCCTGGCCGAGCGAGCCGGGCAGGCCGCGGCGGGCGGGGGTGTCGTCGATCGGAATGGGCGGCACCAACGCGCACGTCATCCTCGAGCAGGCCCCCGAGGCGCCGGCCCAACCCCCTGCCGCGGACGAGGACGGGGGCCGCGCCGCCGCCTCGGGGCCGGTGCCGTGGGTGCTGTCGGCACACTCGGAACAGGCCCTGCGGGAGCAGGCGGCCCGGCTGCGGGAGTTCGTGGCCGCCGACGCGGCCCTGTCCGCGACCGACGTGGGGCATGCGCTGGTGACGACGCGGTCGTCGTTCGAGCACCGGGCGGTGGTCCTCGCCGACGACCGTGAGGAGGGGCTGGCCGGCCTCGGCCTGGTGGCGGCGGGAGGTCACGCGGCGCGGGCGGTGCGCGGCGCGGCCACGGACCCGGCGGGCCCGGTCGTCTTCGTGTTCCCCGGCCAGGGATCGCAGTGGCTGGGCATGGGCAGGCAGCTGTACGCGGAGTCGACGGTGTTCGCCCGGTCGGTCGACGCGTGTGCGCGCGCTCTGGCGCCGTGGCTGGACTGGTCGCTGGTGGACCTGGTGACCGGTGCGAAACCGGCGCCGTCGCTGGAGCGCGGGGACGCCGTGGTCCAGCCCGCGCTGTTCGCGATGATGGTGTCCCTGGCGCGGCTGTGGCGGTCGCTGGGCGTGGTCCCCGACGCCGTGGTGGGCCACTCGCAGGGGGAGATCGCCGCGGCCTGCGTGTCGGGCGCGCTCTCCCTCGAGGACGCCGCGCGGGTCGTCGCCCTGCGCAGCCGGGCCCTGACCGCTCTGGCCGCGCGGGGCGGGATGAACGCGGTGGCCGCGCCCCTGGCCTGGGTCGAGGACCGGCTGGCCCGGTGGCCCGGGCGGCTGTCCGTGGCCGCGGTCAACGGGCCAGCCTCCGTGGTGATCTCCGGAGACCTCCCGGCGCTGGAGGAGTTCGCCGCGACGGCGGCCGGCGACGGTGTCCGGGTGCGCCGGGTCAGGATCGAGTACGCGTCCCACTCCCACCAGGTCGAACGCATCCGTGACCGGGTGCTGGAGGCCGCCGCGGGGATCGCGCCGCGGCGGACGGCGGTGGAGTTCCACTCCACGGTCACCGCGGGCCCGCTCGACACCCGTGCGCTCGACGCCTCCTACTGGTACGACAACCTGCGCTCCACGGTGCGTTTCGGCGAGGTCGTCGAGCACCTGATGCGCGCTCGCGGCGGCGTGTTCGTGGAGGTCAGCCCGCATCCCGTGCTCCAGGTGGCGATGGAGGAGACCGCCGACACACTGGCGAGCCCGCCGACGGTGGTGGGCACCCTGAGCAAGCACGACGGGAGCCTGGGCAAGGTCCTGGCGTCGCTGGCCGAGCTGCATGTGCGCGGGGTCCCGGTGAACTGGCGGACGGTGTTGCCCGCCGGCCGGCCGCGCCGGATCGGCCTGCCGACCTACCCGTTCCAGCGGCGGCGGTACTGGCTGACGGCGCCCGCCGGCGCCGGTGCCGCGGACGGCCCCGCCGGGGCGGACGGACCGGGCGCGCACACCGGGACGGCGGACCTGGGCTCGCCGTCCGCGGTCCGCGCGCTCGTGTGCGCCGAGACCGCGGCGCTGCTGGGCGCGAAGGGCGCGGGCCTGACCGGCACCGATCTCGAGGCGCGGTCCACCGAGACCTTCAAGGCCCTGGGCTTCGACTCCTCGATGGCGGTGGAACTGCGCAACCGGCTGGGCGCGGTGGCCGGGATCCGGCTCCCGGCCACCGTCGCGTTCACCTACCCCACTCCGCACAGGCTCGCGCTCCACCTCTTCTCCCTCCTCGACGAGCCCACGGCGCCCGCCGCCCCGGAAGCGGTGGAGGAAACGAGCCTGGAAGACCGCAGCGACGACGATCTCTACGCCTTGATCGACCGCGGATACGTATAGCCACACCCGTTTTCCGAGCAACCGTTGAGGAGACCCTGGTGGAGGAAGTCGAAGTCGACAGGCTCCGGTCCTACTTGCGACGTGCCGTCGGCGACGCGCAGGAGCTGCGCGAGCGGGTGCGCGAGCTGGAGGAGTCCGCGCGCGAGCCCGTCGCCGTCGTGGGTGTGGGGTGTCGCTTCCCGGGCGGGGTGACCTCCCCCGAGGGGCTGTGGGACGTCGTGTCGGGCGGTGTGGACGCGATGGGCGACTTCCCGCTGGACCGCGGATGGGACGTGGAGGGGATCTACGACCCGGACCCCGAGGCCCACGGAAAGACGTACACGCGCACGGGCGGATTCCTGCATGACCTCCCGGAGTTCGACGCGTCGTTCTTCGGCATCAGCCCGCGCGAGGCGCTGGCGATGGACCCGCAGCAGCGGCTGATGCTGGAGACGTCGTGGGAGGCGCTGGAGAGGTCGGGTATCGACCCGGCCTCCTTGCGGGGTTCGGCGACCGGGGTGTTCACGGGGATCTACAGCGTCGACTACGGCCCGCGGATGGGCGGCGGGGCGGCCGGCGAGGTGGAAGGCTTCACGATGACGGGGACGTACAACAGCGTGGCCTCGGGCCGCGTGGCGTACGTGCTGGGTCTGGAGGGCCCGGCGGTGTCGACCGACACCGCGTGCTCGTCGTCGCTGGTCGCCGTCCATCAGGCCGTGCGGTCCCTGCGGTCCGGGGAGTGCGCACTGGCCCTGGCCGGCGGGGTGTCGACGCTGCCGACCCCGGGGATGTTCGTGGAACTGTCCCGGCAGCGGGGAGTGTCGGCCGACGGCCGGTGCAAGGCGTTCGCGGACGCGGCCGACGGCACCGGCTTCTCCGAGGGCGCGGGCGTGCTGGTCCTGGAACGGCTGTCGGACGCGCGCCGCAACGGGCGCCGGATCTGGGCGGTGATCCGCGGCTCGGCCGTCAACCAGGACGGGGCCTCCAACGGGTTGTCCGCGCCGAACCCACTGGCACAGCAGCGGGTGGTCCGAGCGGCCCTGGCCGATGCCGGCCTGTCGTCCGGCGAGGTGGACGCGGTGGAGGCGCACGGGACCGGCACGAGGCTCGGCGACCCCATGGAGGCGGAGGCGCTGCTGGCCACCTACGGGCAGGGCCGGGACCCCGGCAGTCCGCTGTGGCTGGGGTCGCTGAAGTCGAACATCGGGCACACGCAGGCGGCCGCAGGCGTCGGCGGCATCATCAAGATGGTCATGGCGATGCGGCACGGCGTGCTGCCGAAGACGCTGCACGTGGACCGTCCCTCCACGCACGTGGACTGGTCGGCCGGGGCGGTGGAGCTGCTGACCGAGGCCCGGGAGTGGACCACGCCCGAGGACCGGCCCCGGCGCGCGGGCGTGTCGTCCTTCGGCATCAGCGGCACCAACGCGCACCTCATCCTCGAACAGGCACCCGAGAGCGTCGGGCACGAGGCGGCGCCCGGATCCGCCGGCCGACTCACGGCCGGCGCCCCCGCGGCGGTGCCGTGGGTGCTGTCGGCGCGGTCGGAGCAGGCGCTGCGCGAGCAGGCGCTGCGGCTGCGGGACCATGTGGCCGCGGACGCGGACCTGCCGGCCGCGGCCGTGGGGCGCGCGCTGGTGACCACGCGATCGCTGTTCGAGCACCGCCAGGTGGTGATCGGCGCCGACCGGGACGAACTGCTCGCCTGCCTGGCCGCCGTCGCCGCGGGCGACGAGTCCGCTCCCGCCGCCGCGGTGTCCGGAGTCGCGAAGCCGGTGGGCAGGACGGTGTTCGTCTTCCCCGGCCAGGGCGGCCAGTGGACCGCGATGGGCCGCGAACTGTGGGAGTCCTCCCCGGTCTTCGCCGAGCAGCTGCGCGCGTGCGCCAAGGCCCTGGAGCCATGGGTGTCCTGGTCACTGATCGACACCGTGTGCGGAGGGCCCGAGGCGGCGGACCTGGAGGACATCGACGTCGTCCAGCCGGTGCTGTTCGCGGTGATGGTGTCGCTGGCGCGGGTGTGGCGCTCGCTGGGGGTGACCCCGGACGTGGTGATCGGCCACTCCCAGGGCGAGATCGCCGCGGCCTGCGTCGCGGGCGCCCTGACACTCGAGGACGCCGCCAAGATCGTGGCCCTGCGGTCCCGGCTGCTGGCCACGGTCACCGGGCAGGGCACCATGGCCGGGATCCTGCTGCCCGAACACCGCGTGCGGGAGCTGATCCGGGGCCAGGAGTCCCGGATCGGGATCGCCGCGGTGAACGGACCGAACTCCGCGACGGTCTCCGGCGAGACCGAGGCCGTCGAGGAACTGGTCGCGGCCTGCCAGGCCGAAGGCGTCCGCGCACGGCTGATCAAGTCCAGCGTTCCCGGCCACTCCCCGCTGATGGACCGATTCGACGGCCGGCTCCAGGAGGAGCTGGGCCGGATCACCCCCATGCCCTCGCCGGTGACGGTCTACTCGACGGTGACCGGCGGGCTGATCGACCCCCTGGAGCTCGACACGGCGTACTGGTACCGCAACCTGCGGGAACCGGTGCAGTTCGCCGCCGCCATGGGGCGCCTGGTCGAACAGGAGCGCGGCAGTGCGGTCGTCGAGGTCAGCCCGCACCCCCTGCTCACCCTGAACATCCAGGAGATGTTCGACGCCACCCCCGGAGCCACCGGGTTCGTGGTGGGTTCGCTGCGCCGCGGCGAAGGCGGCCTCGCGCGCCTGTACCAGTCGGCGGCCGAGGCCTTCGTGTCGGGCGTCGAGGTGTCGTGGGAGGCGGCGTTCGAGGGCTGCGACGGCCGCCGGGTCGAGCTGCCCACGTACGCCTTCCAGCGGCAGCGCTACTGGCTGAACACCCCCGCCGAGACCAGCACCGCGAGCACCTCGGACCACCCGCTGCTCGATGCCGTGATCGATCTGCCCGACGACGGCGGGCACGGCGGGGTCGTCGGCAGCGGGCGCCTGTCCCTGGAGCGCCACCCGTGGCTCGCCGACCATGTGGTCCACGGCGCCGTCCTGGTACCGGCCATGGTGCTGGCGGAGCTGGCCGTGTGGGCCGCGCACAAGGCGGGGTGCGACGGCGTCGACGAACTCACCCTGGAGACACCGCTGGTGCTGTCCCGGACGGCCGAGCGGGAGATCCGCGTCGTGGTCGACGGCAAGCGGGCGATCAGCGTGCACTCACGGGGCGAGGGCGAGTCCGGGTGGACGCGCAACGCCGTCGGAGCCGTCGGATCCGGCACCCCGGGGACCAGCCCGGCGCGGGAGGGCCTGACCTCCTGGCCGCCCGCGGGCGCGGCCGCCGTGCCCTTCGAGGACGAGTACACCAGGCTGTCCGCCCTCGGATTCCACCACGGGCCCCTGCTGCGGGGTCTGAAAGCGGTGTGGCGCCAGGGCGACACCCTGTTCGCGGAGGTGGAGCTGCCCACGCCCGACGGCGCGGACCGGGGCCGGTTCCGCGTCCATCCGGCGCTGCTGCATGCCGCGTTGCTGCCGGTCGGCCTGGGGCGGTTCGTCGACGGCTCCCGGCCCGAGGGCTGGCTGCCGCTGCGCTGCACGGGCATCCGCGTCGACGCCGCCCAGCCGGCCGTGCTGCGCGTGCGTCTCGCCCCCGCGGGCGAGAACACGCTGTCCGTGACGCTCGCCGACGGCAGCGGGGCGCCTGTCGGCGGCGTCGCGTCGCTGAGCCTGCGGCCCGCCGACGTGGAGAAGCTGACCGAGCTGGGCTTCGACCACCAGGACTCGCTGTTCCAGGTGGACTGGGCCCCCGTCGCGGTCGCCCCCGGCCGGGCCCCGGGCCGGTACGCGGTGCTGGGCGGGGACGCCTCCCACGCCCTTCGGGCAGTGGGGGAGTCCGACGCGCACACCGCGTCCCCGGGACAGGACGGGACGGTCTTCGCCGACCTCGACGAACTCGCCGCCTCCGGTGGGCGGACCCCCCAGGTCGTCATCGCCGGCATCGGCCGGACGGCTCCGGAGGACGGCGACACACCCGCCGCCGTCGAGCGCCGTCTGCACCAGGTGCTGCGGTGGACCAAGGCCTGGCTCCGCGACGACCGGTTCTCCGACTCCCGGCTGGTCATCGTGACGCGGGAGGCGTTCCACGACGAGCAGGTTCCCCACCCCGACCCCGCGGCGGCCGCGATCTGGGGATTCGTGCGCGCCGCGCAGACCGAGAACCCCGGCCGGTTCGTTCTCGTGGACACGGACGGCCGGCCCGACTCGCAAGCCCTCGTCCCGGCGGCCGCCGAAACCGGAGAGGCGCAGCTCAAGATCCGGGCCGGCCGCGTGACCACTCCCCGGCTGGCCCACGCCACCGGCGCGTCCACCACTCGCCGGCCCCTCGACGACGCACCGGACGTCCGTGCTCTGGGCTCCGGTTCGGTGCTGATCACGGGCGGCACCAGCGGCCTCGGCGCGATGCTGGCCCGGCACCTCGTCGCCCGGCACCGGGTGCGCCGGCTGGTGCTGGCCGGCAGGCGTGGGGCCAAGGCGCCGGCGGCGGCCGCGCTGCGCGAGGAGCTGACCGGGGCCGGGGCGCACGTCGACATCGTGGCCTGCGATGTGACAAGCCGTGAGTCCGTCGCCGAACTGATCGCCTCGGTGCCGTCCGAGCACCCGCTGACCGCGGTGATCCACTGTGCGGGCGTGCTGGACGACGGTGTCGTCGAGGCCCTGTCCGAGGACCGCCTGGACGCGGTCCTCGCGCCGAAGGTGCGCGGTGCCTGGTACCTGCACGAGCTGACCGCGCATCTGGACCTGTCCGCGTTCGTGCTGTTCTCCTCCGTCGCGAGTGTGCTCGGCACGGCGGGACAGGCCAACTACGCGGCGGCCAACGCCTTCCTCAACGGCCTCGCGGAAGCCCGCAGGGCCGACGGACTGCCCGCCGGAGCGCTGTGCTGGGGCTTCTGGGCGGAGCGCAGCGAGATGAGCGCCGGCCTCAGCGACGCCGACGTCCTCCGCATGCAGCGGCAGGGCGTGCAGCCGATGTCGTCGCAGGAGGGGCTCGCGCTCTTCGACGCGGCGGTCGCGGCGGTCGCGGCGGACCGGCCGGTGCTGGTGCCGGTGCGGCTGAACCTCTCGGCACCGGGCACGGCGCAGGCCGGCCGGATGGCTTCGCCGCTCCTGCGCACGCTGGCCCAGGCCCCTGCCGGACCCGGCGGCCCGGCGGGCCAGGAGGCCGCCGGCATCCCGCTCGGGCAGCAGCTGAGGTCGCTGCCGCCCGCCGAGGCGGAGGCGGCGCTGCTCGACGCCGTACGGACGCAGACCGCTCTCGTCCTGGGCCACGACGACACCGGGCGGATCGGTCCGGCCGCGACGTTCAAGCAGCTCGGGATCGACTCGCTCACGGCGCTGGAGCTGCGGAACAAGCTGGCCGCGGTGACCGGCCTGAAGCTGCCCGCCACGCTCGTGTTCGACCACCCGAACCCGGCCGCCGTCGCCCGGTTCCTGGGCGCGGGCATCACCGAGGACCCCGGTGCCGCCGGCCGGCGGTCCCCGGCCGATCACCTGGTCGAGGAGATCGAAGGACTGGGCGCCCGGCTGGAGGACGCGTTCCTCGGGCTCGCCGAGGAGGACAGGACCACCATCTCCACTCTGCTCGGCGAGTTGCAGGGCCGAGTCCGTTCGATGGCGAGCGACGGATCACCGGCCGCCATCGCCGACCAGATCGGTTCCGCCTCAGCGGGGGAGCTCCTCGCGCTGCTGGACAAAGAGCTCGGCTAGGGGAAAGCGATGACACACGACAACAACGCCGAGGTTCTCGACTACCTCAAGCGGACGTCGATCGAGCTGATCGAGACCCGCAAGCGCCTCAAGGAGCTGACGGACGCCGCCGCCGAGCCCATCGCGATCGTGGGTGTCGCCTGCCGTTACCCGGGCGGGGTGGCGTCCCCGGAGGAGCTGTGGGAGCTGGTGCGGGCGGGCGCGGACGTCGTGTCCGACTTCCCCGACGACCGCAACTGGGACCTGGACGACCTCTACGACCCGGACCCCGGCCACCCCGGCACCTGTTACACGCGCAAGGGCGGATTCCTGTACGACGCCGGTGACTTCGACGCCGACTTCTTCGGGATCAACCCGCGCGAGGCGCTCGCCGCCGACCCGCAGCAGCGCCTCCTTCTCGAGGCCGCGTGGGAGTGCGTGGAGCGGGCCGGTATCGACCCGGAGTCCCTGCACGGCAGCGACACCGGGGTGTTCGCCGGTCTCGCGTACTTCGGATACGGCAACCACTTCGCCACCCCGGAGGCCATCGCGGGCTACGCGCAGATCGGCTCCCTGCTGAGCGTGGCGTCCGGGCGCGTGGCGTACGCACTGGGGCTTCAGGGCCCGGCGGTGTCGACCGACACCGCGTGCTCGTCGTCGCTGGTCGCCGTCCACCAGGCCGTGCGGTCCCTGCGGTCCGGGGAGTGCTCACTCGCCCTGGCCGGCGGTGTCACCGTCGTGGGGATGCCGCAGGTGTTCCGGGAGATGTCGAAGCAGCGGGGCCTGTCGGTGGACGGCCGGTGCAAGGCGTTCGCGGACGCGGCGGACGGCACCGGCTTCGCCGAGGGCGTCGGCATGCTGGTCCTGGAGCGGCTGTCGGACGCGCGCCGCAACGGGCGCCGGATCTGGGCGGTGATCCGCGGCTCGGCCGTCAACCAGGACGGCGCGTCCAACGGCCTGACCGCTCCCAGCGGTCCCGCGCAGCAGCGCGTCATCCGGGCCGCGCTGGCCGACGCCCGGATACAGGCCGCCGAGGTGGACGCGGTGGAGGCGCACGGGACCGGCACGACGCTGGGCGACCCCATCGAGGCAGGCGCCCTGCTGGCCACCTACGGGCAGGGCCGGGATCCCGGCAGTCCGCTGTGGCTGGGGTCGCTGAAGTCGAACATCGGGCACACACAGGCGGCCGCGGGCGTCGGCGGCATCATCAAGACGATCATGGCGATGCGGCACGGCGTGCTGCCGAAGACGCTGCACGTGGACCGTCCCTCCACGCACGTGGACTGGTCGGCCGGGGCGGTGGAGCTGCTGACCGAGGCCCGGGAGTGGACCACGCCCGAGGACCGGCCCCGGCGCGCGGGCGTGTCCGCGTTCGGGGTCAGCGGCACCAACGCGCACGTGATCCTGGAGCAGGCGCCCGAGGAGGAGACGGACACCGGCGCCGGCCGGCCGCCGTACCGCGGCGGCGGGCTGGTGCCGTGGGTGCTGTCGGCGCGGTCTCAGCGGGCACTGCGGGCACAGGCGCGGAAGCTGCACGCCTTCGCCGCCGCCGACGCGGACCTGGACCTCGTCGACGCCGGCTGGTCGCTGGTGTCGGGCCGGACCCGGTTCGAGCACCGCGCGGTGGTCCTCGGCCACGACCGGGACGAACTGCTGAGCGCGCTGGAGGCGCTGGGCGACGGCGCGGAGTCCGCCGCGGTGGTGCGCGGCACGGCCGGGGAATCGGGCGGCTCGGTCTTCCTGTTCCCGGGACAGGGCTCCCCGTGGGCCGGTGTGGCACGGCAGTTGTACGAGGCCTTCCCGGCCTTCGCGCAGAGCCTCGACGAGATCTGCGCACGCTTCGACGCGCACCTGCCCTACGCGCTCAAGCCCGTGCTCCTCGCCGACGAGCCCGCCGACCGCGAGCGGACGGACGTCGCCCAGCCCGCGCTGTTCACCCTTCAGGTCAGCCTGTACCGGCTGCTCGCGCGGTACTGCCCGCCGCCCGGCCGTCTGATCGGCCACTCCGTCGGCGAGATCGCCGCCGCCCATGTCTCCGGGGTCCTCGACCTGGACACCGCGACCAGGCTCGTGGCCGCCCGCGGACGGACCATGCAGACGGTCACCGAGCGCGGCGCCATGCTGGCCGTACGCGCCTCGGAAGCCCGGGTGAGCACCCTGCTCGCGGAGTACGACCGCGTCGGTGTCGCCGCGGTCAACGGCCCGGAGTCGGTCGTGGTCTCGGGCCTGCGCGACCAGGTCCACGCGATCCGCGACCGGCTCGTCGCCGAGGGCACCTCGGCGAAGCTGCTCGCGGTCGACCACGCGTTCCACTCCCCGCTGATGGACCCGGTACTGGAGGAGTTCGCGGCGGCGCTCGGCGAACTCCCCGCGGGCGAGATGTCGGTCCCGATCGTCTCCACCAGGCTGGGCCGCGAGGTCACCCTCGAGGAACTGGCGTCCGCCCGGTACTGGGTCGACCACGTCCGTGAGCCCGTGCGCTTCCACGACGCGGTGGAGTGCGCCCGTGCCGCCGGTGCCACCGTCTTCCTGGAGGTGGGACCGGGAGCCACGCTCACCGCCATCACCAAGGAGGCCTTCGCCGGCGAGGGCGTGCACGACGCGGTGGTCCTGTCGGCGTCGCGGCGGGACCGCACAGGGCCGCAGGCGCTGATCGGCGCACTGGCCCAGCTGCACGTGCGGGGCGGGTCCGTGGACTGGGAGGCCCTGTTCGGCAGGCGCCGCAGGGTGGACCTGCCGACGTACGCGTTCCAGCGGCAGCGGTACTGGCTGGACCTCCTGGCCGGGACAGGGACGGCGGACGTCGCCTCCGCCGGTCTGTCGGCCCCGGAGCACCCGCTGCTCGGTGCCGTCGTGGACCATCCCGGCACCGGCGAGGTGGTGTTCACCGGCCTGTGGTCCCTGCGGACCCACGGCTGGCTGGGCGATCACGCCGTGTTCGGCGCGGTCGTCGTACCGGCGACGGCCCACCTGGACCTGGCGCTGTCGGCGGGCCGCCACGTCGGGTGCGGCACGGTCGAGGAACTCACCCTGGAAGTCCCCCTGATCCTCCCCGACTCGGGCGAGGTGCGGGTACGGATCGTCGTCGGCGACGCGGACGGGACGGGACGCCGCTCGCTGGAGGTGTACTCGCGGCCCGGCGAGGACGGCCGGGCGGCGGACGGCTGGACCCGGCACGCCCTGGGCACCCTGGCTCCCGGCACCGGGGGGACGCCCGCGTGGGCGGACGGCAGGCGCGCGCTCGCCGTGTGGCCACCGGCCGGGGCCCGGCAGCTCGACATCGGCACTCTCTACGACGACTTCGCGGACGCGGGCTTCGACTACGGTCCGGCGTTCCGCGGACTGCGCGAGGTCTGGCGGCACGGCGACGACCTGTACGCCCTCGCCACGCTGCCGGACGCCGCCGAGGGCCCGGCCGCCGGCGCCTTCGCCCTGCACCCGGCCCTGATGGACACCGTCCTGCACGCGTCGATCGCCGGCGGAGTCGTCGAGGTGACGGGCGAGCAGGGCCGGATGCCCTTCGCGTGGTCCGGCGTGGAGCAGGCCGGGCGGTGCGCCCCGACCGTCAGGGTCCGCCTCTCCCCGGCCGGCGAGGACGCCGTGTCGCTGACGGTCGCCGACGAGCAGGGCCGCCCGGTCGCGTCCGTCGGAGCGCTGACGTTCCGGCCGGCCGGCGCCGAGCAGGTGCGCTCGGCGCGCGGCGAGCGGGAGCAGCAGCTGTACGAGGTGCGGTGGCGGCCGGCCGCGGACGAGGGCGGGCGGAAGACGCACCGCGGGCGGTGGAGCGTCCTCGGCGCACCCGGCGGCCCGGCCTCCCGGCTCCTCGGGGCGGGCGGCAAGGGCGCCGTGTCGTTCCACGGGTCCATGGACGAGGTCCTCTCCGGCGAGCCGCCCCGGCACCTCGTCCTGTGCCTGGACGACTTCGTCCCCGCGGGCCCCGATCTGCTCGCCGAGGTCGGCGGCACGGACAAGCGCGTACTGGAATGGATCCAGCGGTTCCTCGCCGAGGACGCCCTCGCCGACTCCACGCTGGTGGTGCTCACCCGCCTGGCCGTGGACACCGGCGCGGGCGAGCGCGTCGAAAGCCTCCCCGGTGCGTCCGTGTGGGGCCTGGTCCGGTCGGCCCGGACCGAACACCCCGGCAGGTTCCGGCTGGTGGACATCGACGACGAGGAGACGTCCTGGGCACGCTTCCCGGACGTGCTCGCCCTCGACGAGGACCAGCTGGCGCTGCGCGACGGCGGCTGCCTGGTCCCCCGCCTGACGGCGGCCTCACCCGCGGACCACCGGATCGGGCCGGCTCCGGCCGGCGCCCACCGGCTCGGCATCACGGACAAGGGGACGCTGGAGAACCTGACCTGGGTCCCGTGCCCCGAGGTGGAGGCCCCCCTGACGAGCGGCCAGGTCCGCATCGCCGTGCAGGCCGCGGGGCTCAACTTCCGGGACGTCACGATCGCGCTGGGCCTGGTGGAGCGCACGGCCATCGACGCCGGACTCGGCAGCGAGGGCGCCGGAGTCGTCACCGAGGTGGCGGACGACGTCACCCGCTTCTCCCCGGGCGACCGGGTGACCGGCGTGTTCACCGGCGCCTTCGGCCGCACGGCCGTGGCGGACCACCGCATGCTCGTGCACATCCCCGACGGGTGGAGCTACGCGGAGGCGGCGTCCGTGCCGTGCACCTTCCTCACCGCCTACCACGGGCTCTTCCGCGTGGCGAACCTCCGCGAGGGGCAGCGGATCCTCATCCACGCCGCGGCCGGCGGCGTCGGCATGGCCGCCGTCCAGCTGGCCCGGCACGCCGGCGCCGAGGTCTACGCCACCGCGAGCCCGGCCAAGTGGCCCGTGCTGCGCGATCTGGGACTGGACGAGACGCACCTGGCGTCCTCACGCGACCTGGAGTTCGCCGAGAAGTTCCTGCACGCCACGGGCGGCCGCGGCGTGGACGTCGTGCTGAACTCCCTCGCGCACGAGTTCGTCGACGCCTCGCTGACGCTGCTGCCGGGCGGCGGGCACTTCGTCGAGATGGGGAAGACGGACATCCGCGACCCCCGCCGGGTGGCGGCCGACCACCCCGGAGTCGGCTACGAGGCCTTCGACCTCTACGAGGCGGGCCCGGACGCGATCCAGGAGATGTTCCGGGCCGTGATGGAGCTGTTCGCCGACCGGCTGGTGCGGCTGAACCCGGTCTCCCTGCGCGACATCCGCGACGCACGCTCGACGTTCCGCGAGATGAGCCAGGGCCGCCACGTCGGCAAGCTGGTCCTGGAGGTGGGCGACGGCCTCGGCGGCGGCACCGTGCTGGTCACCGGCGGGACCGGGGGAGTGGGCTCGCTCGTGGCACGGCACCTCGTCACCGATCACGGCGTACGGAGCCTGCTGCTGGCGAGCCGCCGCGGCACGGCCGCCGACGGTGTGCCCGAGCTGGTCGCGGACCTCCATGCCGCGGGAGCGGCGGTACGGGTCGTCCAGTGCGACGTCGCGGACCGGGCGGCCGTGGCGGACCTGCTCGCGGACCTGCCCGGCCGGTACCCGCTGACCGCGGTCGTGCACGCGGCGGGCGTGCTCGCGGACGGCACCGTCGAGTCGCTGACCGCGCGGGACGTCGACCAGGTGCTGCGCGCCAAGGTCGGCGGCGCGGTCGCCCTGCACGAGCTGACCCGGGGCCGCACCCTGTCGGCGTTCGTCCAGTTCTCCGCCCTGGCGGGCACGCTCGGCAACGCGGGACAGGCCAACTACGCCGCGGCCAACACCTTCCTGGACGGTCTGGCGGCGCAGCGCAGGGCGTCCGGCCTGGCCGGCACCTCACTGTGCTGGGGCTGGTGGGAGCAGAGCAGCGGCATGACCGGGGAGCTGGACGAGGCCGACCTCTCCCGGCTGCGGCGGACGGGCATCGCCGCGATGCCCACCCACGAGGCGCTGGCCCTGTTCGACGCGGCGTGCGCGAGCGGCAGGCCGGTCCTCGTCCCGGCCCGGCTGGACGTCGCCGCGCTGCGCGCCAGGAGCGGTGACGAGCTGCCGCCGATCCTGCGCGACCTCGTCGAGGGCGGCCGGCCGCGCCGGAACCGGACGGGCACGGCCGAGGACGGCGGCCCGGCCGGACTGTCCGCCGGGCTGGCCGCCCTGCCGGCCCACGAGGCGCGGGCAGCCCTCCTGGAGTGGGTCCGCGAGCAGGTCGCCGTCGTGTTCGGACACCCCTCCGGCGCGGGCGTCGACGTCGACGAGGCGTTCACGCGGCTCGGATCCGACTCGCTGATCGCGGTCGAACTCTGCAACCGTCTGAACGCCGCCACCGGGCTGCGCCTGCCGTCCACCATCGTCTTCAGCTACCCGACACCACGCGAGCTGAGCGAGCACCTGTTCGGCCTGCTGCGTCCGGCGGCGGACACCGGCCCGGCCGAGAACGCAGAGAACGCAGAGGACGCCGAGATCCGCGAAGTGCTGCGGACCGTGCCGATCGACAGCCTGCGCCGCGCGGGCCTCCTGGAGCCGGTCCTGGCGTGCGCCGCGGCGCCCGGGACGGGCGGCGGCGCTCCGGTGGCGGACGCGGGCGCCGGGACGGACGAACTGTCGGGCCTGGATCTGGAAGCACTGGTCGACCTGGCTCTGGATGAGAAGAGGTAAGTGACATGACCGACTCCGCGGAACGCACGGCGGACGGCGCGGACCGGGTCCAGCGGGCGCTCCGCACGCTCCTCGAGGAGCGCGACCGCCTCCGGCAGGAGAACGACGCCCTGAAGGCCGGCCGGGGCGAGCCGATCGCCGTGGTGGCCATGGCATGCCGCTACCCGGGAGGCGTGTCGACGCCCGAGGACCTGTGGGACGTGGTCCGCGAGGGCCGGGACGTCGTCGGCGACTTCCCGCAGGACCGCGGGTGGCGGGACGTGTACGACCCGGATCCCGACGCCGTCGGCCACGCGTACACCCGTCAGGGAGGGTTCCTGGCCGACGTGGCCGGCTGGGACGCGGACTTCTTCGGCACCAGCCCGCGCGAGGCGCTGGCGGTCGACCCGCACCACCGGCTGCTGCTGGAGACGTCGTGGGAGGTCTTCGAGCGGGCCGGCATCGTCCCCGCCGACGTGCGCGGCAGCGAGGTCGGCGTCTTCTCCGGGGTGAGCTCGTCCGAGTACGGCTGGCGTTTCCTGGAGGGCGGCCAGAAGGAGCTGGAGGGCTACCTGCTGTACGGCAGCGCGCTGAGCGTCGCCTCCGGCCGGGTGGCGTACGAGCTGGGGCTGACCGGGCCGGCGGTGTCGGTGGACACGGCCTGCTCGTCGTCGCTGGTGGCCCTGCACATGGCGGTGCAGTCGCTGCGTTCGGGCGAGTGCTCGCTCGCGCTGGCGGGCGGGGCACTGGTGATGGCGACGCCCGCGATGTTCGTGGAGTTCTCCCGGCAGGCCGCTCTGTCGGCCGACGGCCGGTGCAAGGCCTTCGCGGACGGAGCCGACGGGACCGGCTGGGCCGAGGGGGTGGGTGTGCTGCTCCTGGAGCGGCTGTCCGACGCCCGGCGCAACGGCCACCCGGTGCTGGCCGTCGTGCGCGGCAGCGCGGTCAACCAGGACGGGGCCAGCAACGGGCTGACCGCTCCCAACGGCCGCGCCCAGGAGAAGGTGATCCTGAAGGCCCTGGCGAACGCGGGCGTCGCGCCCTCGGAGGTGGACCTGGTCGAGGCCCACGGCACCGGAACCGTGCTGGGGGATCCCATCGAGGCGGGCGCGCTGCTGGCCACCTACGGCCGGCACCGGGCCGAGGGCAGGCCGCTGTGGCTGGGGTCGCTGAAGTCGAACATGGGGCACGCCCAGGCCGCCGCCGGGGTCGGCGGGGTCATCAAGGCCGTGATGGCCATGCGCCACGGATACCTGCCCAAGACCCTGCACGTGGGCGAGCCGACGCGCCACGTCGACTGGTCGTCCGGCGCGGTCGAGGTCCTGACGGAGGGGCGGGAGTGGACCCGGGCAAAGGGTCCGCTGCGGGCCGGGGTGTCCTCGTTCGGGGTCAGCGGCACCAACGCGCACGTGATCCTGGAAGAGGCCCCGCAGCAGGAGCCGGCGGACGAGCCCGGCCCGGACGCGGGCGTCGTCGGCGGCCTGGTGCCGTGGGTGGTGTCGGGCAGGAGCCCGAAGGCCCTCCGGCAGCAGGCGGCCAGGCTGCGCGAGGCCGCCGCCGCCGACGCCGGCCTGGACATCGCCGCCGCCGGCTGGTCGCTGGTGTCGGGCCGGACGCGGTTCGAGCACCGCGCGGTGGTCCTCGGCCGCGGCCGGGACGAACTCCTCGACGGCCTGAGGGCGTTGAGCGAGGACGCGGAGTCCGCCGCGGTGGTCCGCGGCACCGCCCAGAACCTCGGCGGCGTCGCCTTCATGTTCCCCGGGCAGGGGTCGCAGTGGGTCGGCATGGGCCGGGAGTTGTACGACGCCTTCCCGGTCTTCGCGCGCAGCCTCGACGCGTGCGCGGCCGCACTGGCCGAGTGGGTCGACTGGTCGCTGCTCGACGTGGTGCGCGGCGTGGAGGGGGCGCCGACCCTGGACCGGGTGGACGTGGTGCAGCCGGCGCTGTTCTCGGTGATGGTGTCCATGGCCGCCCTGTGGCGGTCCTGGGGTGTGGAACCGGCCGCGGTGGTGGGCCACAGTCAGGGCGAGATAGCCGCCGCCCACGTGTGCGGCGCGCTGTCCCTGCGGGACGCCACCAAGATCGTGGCGCTGCGCAGCAAGGCTCTGGTGGATCTGATCGGTCACGGCGGGATGGCGTTCGTCGCGGAGTCCGAAGAGGTGGTGCGGCGGCGACTCGCCCCGTGGAGCGACCGGGTGAGCGTCGCGGTGGTCAACGGGCCCCGCTCCGTGGTGGTGTCCGGGGAACCGGACGCGCTCGACGAGTTCATCGAGAAGATGAAGGCCGACGGCGCCCAGGCCCAGCGGATCAAGGTCGACTACGCCTCCCATTCCCACCAGGTGACCCGGGTCCGCGACGAGGTGATCGGCTCACTGTCCGACGTGAGCCCCACCTCGTCGCAGCTGCCCTTCTACTCGACCCTGTACGGCGAGATCATCGACACCGCGGAGCTGAACGGCGACTACTGGTACGACAACCTGCGCGAAAAGGTCCGGTTCGAATCGTCCGTCCGGCGACTGGCGGAGGACGGCTTCCGGGTGTTCGTCGAGATGAGCCCGCACCCCGTGCTGACCGTCCCGGTGCAGGAGATCGTCGAGGACGTGGACGACGCGCTGGTCCTGTCGTCGTCGCGGCGCGGCCGGGGCGAGGTGGAGGCCGTGCTCGGTTCGCTGGCCCACCTCCACGTCCGGGGCGGGCCGGTGAACTGGGACGCCCTGTTCACAACGCGCCGGCGGGTGGACCTTCCGACGTACGCCTTCCAGCGGCAGCGGTACTGGCTGAGCTCCTCGCACACGGCGGCGGTGGCGGCGGAGGTGTTCCCGGCAAAGCCGCCCGCGAACGACGACCAGGACCTCCCCCTCTCGGAGAGGATCTCCGTCCTCGCCCCCGAGGAAGCGCAGGCCCTCGTCCTCGACCACGTGCTCGAGAGGGTCGCCGTCGTGCTCGGGCATCCCTCCAGGGACTCGGTCGGCCCCGACCAGGAGTTCAGGGAGCTCGGGTTCGACTCGATGCTGTCGTCGGAGCTGAGCAAACGCCTGACCGCGTCGACCGGACTGAAGCTGAGGCCGAATCTGGTGCTTCGGCACCCGTCGCCGCGGCGGATCGCCGGGCACATCGTGTCCCTGATGGGGGCGTAGGAGTGTCCCGCCGGCGGGACACCGCAAGCGCGGCAGCGGCTTGTCCCGCCGGGAACCGCGTTGTCTTGAAGCGGCTGACCGACCCCCCTGACCATGGGGGTGATCTGCGAATTCCTCCGGTTTCCGGGCTGTTTGTCGAGGAGTTGATCTCTGTGCGTTCGTTCGGTGCGTCGTCCGCGCATAAAGGCATGTGGCGGGCGCAGGAAATGGCTCCCGACGCGCCGAACCACGCGCTGACCATGTGGGACGTGGACGGTGAGCTGGACGCGGCGGCCATCGAGGCGGCGTTCCTGCAGGTGATGGACGAGGCGGAGGTGCTGCGCGTCACCTTCGCCGATGACGGGGACGGACTGCGCATCGTCCCCCGCGAACTGGGGGACTGGCGGCCGTTCTTCCTGGACCTCAGCGCCGAGGCCGACCCCGAGCAGGCGGCGCGCGAAGCCCTGGCCGACATGGTGCGCCGGCCGTTCGACCTGGCGCGGGACCTGCTGTTCCGGCTCGGCACGGTCAGGCTCACGGCGACCCGCTCCCTCCTGGTGATCGCCTACCACCACCTGATATCGGACGGGTTCGGCGCCGGGGGCCTGCTGTCCAAGCGCCTCGCCGAGGTGTACACGGCGCTGGTGCGCCGGGAGCCGGTACCGCCGCTGCCGCACCCGTGGGACGCCGAGTCGTTCTCGACCGAGGCGACGGAGTACCTCGCCTCGCAGAAGTTCACCGAGGACACGCGGTTCTGGCGCGAGTACCTGACGGACGCGCCCGCGCCCGCGCAGATTCCGCGGGTCGCCCTGTCCGACGCGCAGCGGACCGCGCTGTCCCGGCCGACGAGCAGCGCCGACCGCTGGGGGGAGCTGACCGAGCCCATCGGCATGGTCAGCCGCACGCTGACCGTTCCCCGCGCCGAGGCGGACGCGTGGACCGAGACCGCGCAGTCCCTGGGCGTGTGGATGTCGCAGCTGCTGACCGCCGCCATGGCGGTGTTCCTGCGGCACCGCTGCGACCGTCCGGAGTTCCTGCTCTCCCTGGCCGTGGGCAACCGGGTCGGCGTGGCGAGCCGGACGCCCGGACTGGCGGTGAACGTGGTGCCGGTACGGGCCCGGATCGACCTCGGGGCGACCTTCACCGAGATCGCCGACACGCTCGTCGACGAGACGTACGAGATCTTCGACCACGCCGTCTGCCACTACTCGGACATCCAGCGCGCGAGCGGCACCGTCCTGAGCGATCGCGGCAGCTTCGGTCCCGTCGTGAACGTCGTCGAGTTCGTGGAGCAGCTGCACTTCGCCGACAGCCCGGCACGCTACCTCGGCGGGACGACCGGCTCCTTCGACGAACTGTCCGTCGGCGTCTACTCCGACGGCAGCGCCGGCAGCGACCTGTTCATCCGGCTCGACGCCCCCGCGCGCCTCTACGACCGCGCGGAACTGCGCTTCATCGGCGAGGAGCTGATCGCCCACGTCCGTGCCCTGGTGGCCGCCGGCCCGCGGCCGGTGGGCGCGCTGGACGTGGTGAGCGGTGCCGAGCGCAACCGGGTGCTGACGGCGCCGAACGACACCGACCCCCTGCTCCCGTGCCTGACGGTCCCGCAGCTGTTCGCCCGGCAGGTGGCGCGGGATCCCGACGCCGTCGCGCTGGTGTCCGGCGACGGCACGGTCTCGTACCGGGAGCTGGACGAACGGTCGAGCCGCGTGGCCGGGGCACTGCGCCGGCGGCACGTCGGACCCGAGACAGTCGTGGCGGTGGCCATGCCCCGATCGGTGGACCTCGTCGTCGCCCTGCTGGGCGTGGTGAAGGCGGGCGGAGCCTATCTGCCGGTCGACCCGACGCTCCCGGCGGAGCGGATCAGGCCGGTGGTCGCCGGCTCCTCGGCGTGCGCCCTGCTCACCGACGCGGCGACGGCCGGCGTGCTCTCCTCCGCTCCGGACGTGCCGGCGTTCGTCTTCGACGACCTCGCGTCCGACACCGCCGACGACGACGGCGACGCCGCGCCGCGGGCCCCTCTCCCCCCGCATCAGGACAACCTGCTGGCGGTGCTGTTCGACGGTGCGACGGCCGGCGCGAGCAGCGCGGTCGCGGTGACGCACCGGAACATGGAACGGTTCGTCCTGGACCAGCACTGGCAGGAAGCCGACCGCAGCACCGTGCTGTGGCACGCGCCGCACACCTCCGACGCACTCGCCCTCGAAGTGTGGGTGCCCCTGCTCAACGGTGGCCGGGTGGTCGTGGCTCCCCCCGGGCAGCTCGGCAGCGGCACACTCGCCGAGGCGCGCGCGGCACACGGGATCTCCACGGTGTGGCTGCCCGCCGCCCTGTTCTCGGCGATCGCGGCCGAACGCCCCGAGTGCCTGGCCGGGCTGCGCGAGGTGTGGACCGGCGGCGACCGCGTGCCCGCGGCCGCGCTGCGCCGGGTCCGCCGGGCCTGCCCCGGGCTGACGATCGTCAGCGGCCACGGCCTGACGGAGTCGACCGTGTTCGCCGCATGCCACCGCCTGGCTCCTGAGGAGCCGGTGCGCCACGCGGGCGAGGTCGGCCGCCCGATGGACCACACCACCCTCTATGTGCTCGGACCGGGACTGGCGCCGGTCCCCGCCGGCGTGGCCGGAGAGCTGTACGTGGCCGGGCCCCGCGTGGCGCGGGGATATCCCGGGCGGCCCGGGCGGACCGCCGAGCGCTTCGTGCCCTGTCCGTTCGGCCCGGCCGGCGGGCTCATGTACCGGACCGGAGACCGGGTGCGGTGGGGCACCGACGGGCGGCTCGCCTACGTGGGCCGGGCCGGCGCCGAGGTGGATGTCCGCGGGGTCAGGGTCGAACCGGCCGAGGTCGAGGAGGCGCTGGCCGAGCACACCGGCCTGGCGCAGTCGGCGGTGGCCGTCAGGCAGGACTGCTCCGGGCAGCAGCGGCTGGTGGCCTATGTGGTCCCCGCGGGCGGTCAGGCCGTGTCGGGCGAGGAGCTGCGCCGGTTCGCCGCCGGGCGGTTGCCGGAGTCCATGGTGCCGTCGGTGTTCACGGTGCTGGAACGCCTGCCGGTGACGGCGGGCGGAAGGGTCGACCGGGCGGCGCTGCCGGAGCCCGCGTTCGACGACGGGACGTACCGGGCGCCACGCAACGAGACCGAGCGGGTGCTGGCCAAGGCGTTCGCCGACGTGCTCGAGCTGGACCGGGTGGGCATCGACGAGGACTTCTTCGACCTCGGCGGCAACTCGCTGCGGGCGATCAGGCTGGTCGGCCTGATCCGGGCAGAGCTGAACCAGGAGGTGTCGATCCGCAGGCTGTTCGCGGCGCGCACCGTCACCGGCCTGTCGGACATGTGGAAGGACCTCGGCCGCTCCAGCAGGCCGACGCTGCGCAGGAGGACGAAGGAGGGCGCGGTCCTGTGACCGCCGTCCGTCGCCCCACCGCTCCGGCGAACAGCGGGGCAAGGAGAAGGGGAATCATGGATTCTTTGACAGAAGCCCTGCTGTCCGGGGCCGGCCCGGACGAGATCGGGCGACACGCACTGCCGCCGGAGTACGAGGCCGCGCATCTCCTGGCCTCGGACCTCGGCATGTTCGAGGGCGTGGAGGACAAGGACGTCCGCAAGTCGCTGCACGTCGGACGGGTTCCGATGCCGGACATCGCGCCGGACGAGGTGGTCGTCGCCGTCATGGCGAGTTCCATCAACTACAACACGGTGTGGTCGGCGACGTTCGAGCCGGTGCCCACGTTCGCCTTCCTCAAGCGCAACGCCCGCCAGGGCGGGTACGCCGCCCGGCACGATCTGCCGCATCACGTGGTCGGATCGGACGCGGCCGGGATCGTCGTGCGGGTCGGGCCCGGGGTGCGGCGCTGGAAGGCGGGCGACCACGTGGTCGTCAGCTGTGTCCAGGTCGACGACCAGGAGCCGGCCACGCACGCCGACGCGATGCTCGGGGCGGGGCAGCGGATCTGGGGCTACGAGACGAACTTCGGCGGGCTCGCCCACTACTCGGTGGTGCGCGCCAGCCAGCTGCTGCCCAAGCCGGCCCATCTGACCTGGGAGGAGTCGGCGGGTGTGCTGCTGACCGCGGCGACCTCGTACCGGATGCTGGTCGGTGACAACGGCGCGCGGATCAAGCAGGGCGACATCGTGCTCGTCTGGGGTGCGACGGGCGGCCTCGGCGCGTTCGCGGTGCAGATGGTGAAGAACGCGGGCGGCATCGCCGTCGGCGTGGTCGGCTCCGAGCGCAAGGCCGCGGCACTGCGCCGCCTCGGGTGCGATGTGGTGATCGACCGGAGCGAGATCGGCCTGGGCGGGGACGCCGCGCCCGGCCCGGAGCGGACGATCGAGCTGGGCAAGCGGCTCGGGCGGGAGATCCGGCGGCAGGTCGGCGAGGACCCGCATGTCGTGTTCGACTACGTCGGCCGGGCCACCTTCGGCATCTCGGTGTTCGTCGTGCGCAAGGGCGGCGTGGTCGTCACCTGCGGGTCCAGCACGGGCTACGACCACCACTTCGACAACCGCTACCTCTGGATGAACCTCAAGCGGATCGTGGGCAGCCACGCGGCGAACCTCCAGGAGCAGGCGGAGTGCAACCGGCTCTTCCGGCTGGGGCACCTCTCACCCGTCCTGTCCGCGGTGTACCCGCTGAAGGACGTGGGCGAGGCCGCACGGCTGGTCCAGCGGAACCGGCACATCGGAAAGGTCGGCGTCCTCTGCCTCGCGCCCGAGGAGGGGCTCGGCGTCACCGACCCCGTCCTGCGGGAGAGGATCGGGGCGGCGCGGCTCAATCCGCTGCGCGGTCCGGGTGCGCCCGACTCCGCCGAGGTGTCCTGACGTGGGCGCCGGGAACATCGGCATCCTGTCCACCGGCTCGTATCTGCCCAAGAACGAGGTGGGCAACGAGGAGGTCGCCGAGCGCGTCGGCGTCACCGCGGAGTGGATCGAGCGCAAGACGCAGATCCGGTCCCGGCGCTACGCGGCCGAGCACGAGGCGACGTCCGATCTGGCGGTCAGGGCCGGCGAACGGGCGCTGACCCAGGCGGGGCTGACCGCCCAGCAGATCGACTACATCATCGTCTCGACCTCCACCGGGGACTTCCCGCAGCCGCCCACGTCGTACCTGGTGCAGCACGGCCTGGGCGCCTACGGCGCGGCCTGCTTCGACGTCAACGTCGTATGCAGCGGCTTCGTCTACGCCCTGTCGCTGGCCCACTCCCTGGTGACCGTACGGCCACACGCCCGGGTCCTGGTGATCGGCGCGGACGTGTACTCGCGGATCCTGGACTTCACGGACCGCAGGACGGCGATCCTGTTCGCCGACGGCGCCGGCGCCGCGGTCGTCGGAGCGGTGCCGAAACCGTACGGGATCATCGCGACCGACCTGTCCAGCCGCGGCGACGCGCACCACCTGATCCGCGTCGAGGCGGGCGGCAGCCGCAGACCGGCGTCGGCGGCGACCCTCGCCGCGGGCGACCACTTCTTCAGGATGGACGGCCGGGGCGTACGGGACTTCGTCGCCGAGCATGTGCCGCCGGCCCTTCTCGCACTGGCGGACAGGGCCGGCGTCGACATCGGCGCCGTCGACCACTTCGTACCGCACCAGGCCAACGGCGTGATGCTCGCCGACGTCGTCGAGCGCGCGGGCCTCACCGCCGCGCGGACGCACCGCACCCTCATCCGGTACGGGAACGTCGGCAGCGCCTCGGTGCCGGTCGCGCTCGACGAGGCCAACCGTACGGGCGCGCTGTCGCCGGGTGATTTGGTGCTGCTCGCCGGGTTCGGCGGCGGCATGTCGATCGGAGCATCACTACTGACCTGGGGGGCCCACGCATGACCACGTCCACGCAAGGATCCGGGGCCGGCATCGACCGGGTGGGTGTCGTCGGCAGCGGCATCATGGGCACCGGCATCGCCGAGCTGTGCGCGAAGGCCGGGCTGGACGTGAGGGTCGCGGTGTTCTCCGAGTCGTCGCTGGTGACGGCGCCGCGGCGGCTGAGCGCGTCTCTCGACCGGGGCGTGGCCAAGGGAAAGCTGACCGCGCAGGAACGCGACGCGGCGCTGGAGCGGGTGTCGTACACCCGTGACCTCGCCGAGCTGGCCGACCGCCGGCTGGTGATCGAGGCGGTCAAGGAGGACGAGCAGCTCAAGCGGGAGCTGTTCGCCACCCTCGACAAGATCGTCGAGGACCCGGACGCGATCCTGGCGACCAACACGTCCTCGATCCCGGTGGTACGGCTCGCCGCCGCGACCCGGCGTCCGGGCCAGGTGCTCGGCATGCACTTCTTCAACCCGGTGCCGGCGCTGCCGCTCGTCGAGCTCGTCGCCTCGGTGCTGACGGAGGAGGCGGTGAGCGAGCGGGCGCTGGTCTTCGTCCGCGACGTCCTCGGCAAGAAGCCGATCGCCTCACCGGACCGGGCGGGCTTCCTCGTCAACGCGCTGCTGTTCCCCTACCTGCTGTCCGCGGTCCGGATGGTCGAGTCGGGCCTGGCGACGGCGGAGGTCGTCGACCAGGGCATGGAGCGGGGCTGTTCGCATCCGATGGGCCCGCTGCGGCTCGCCGACCTCATCGGCCTGGACACGACCGTGTCCATCGCGCAGGCCATGTACGAGGAGTTCAAGGAGCCGCTGTACGCACCGCCGCCGCTGCTGCTGCGCATGGTCGAGGGCGGTCTGCTGGGCCGGAAGTCCGGCCGCGGTTTCTACACGTACGAGTGACCCCCGCGGCGGCGCGCACAGGCGAGGGGCCGGCGCTGTCAGTGGTCGCCTCTACGCTTCCGCCATGCGTAAAGGTTCGATCACACGAGGTGCTGTGCT
>NZ_JBEXZD010000091.1:0-34560 GCF_040628575.1 Streptomyces sp. NPDC006393 | reverse complement strand
GCCGTGCATCGCCCGTCGCCCCCCTCGCAGTCTGAAATGTCCGTCCCCGGCGCCGAACGGTTCGCGGCGCAGCCCCTGTCCGGGACGATACACCACTCCGGGCCCGCACCCGCGGGCAGCCCGCCGGATGCCCGACCCGCGTGGAATAGGGTCCGCACGCCCCGACGGCGTGCGGGCACGCCCCTCAGCGGTCCGGTTCCTTCTCCCTCTCCGGATGGGATGCGCATCCTTCGGACGCGGAAGCGAATCCGTATGACCAGGACATACCGGGTATCCGTCGCGGCGCGTCGCTCACCTCCCGGTGCCGCCTGGGCGGGTAGGCCACCCGTGTGCGACCGCCTGCGACGCTTTCGTGGGGGTCCGGAGGATTCCCGTGCCGGGACGATTGCGCCGCCTGTGGTCGGGTACGCGACCAGGGCCGTACCGGGGGCCGGCGTCACGACCACCTCCGGGCGGGCCGCACGACCGCCGCGACCAGGGAATCTGCCATGGACACACCCGCGCACGACAACACCCCCACGCTCGCCCAGCGGGCGCTGGACGTGCTCGCCGAGAACGCCGAGGACACGGCGGCACTGGACGCGCTCGCCGGGAGCGACGTGCTGATCCCCGTACCCGACGACGTGAGCGACGAGGAGGCCACCAACCCGTCGGCGGTGGCGCTGCCGGTCCTGGAGCAGCCGGGCGGAGTGCCGGTGGTGCCCGTGTTCACCTCGGAACTGGAGATGTCGGAGCTGCTGCCCTTCGTCTCCCGCTACCGGCTGGTGCCGCTCGGAGCCCTGGCCTCCCAGTGGCCCGCCGAGGACCTGTCGCTCACCATAGACGCCAGCTCCCCGCACGGACTGACGCTCACCTCGGAGGGCGTACGCACCTTGCTGGCCCGGCCTCAGGGCTGAGCAGGACCCGGGCCGGCCGAGCAGGAACTCGGCAGAACTCGCGGGGCTGCAGGACCGGCGGGACCGAGCGGGCACGGGACGGGCAGAGACGGGCGCGCCGTCCCGTCGTCACCGGTCGCCGCCCAGCGTGCGTGCCAGCACCGCGCGTTGCAGCGGCAGCACCTCGGCGTGCAGGTCGCGGCCCTTGCGGGTCAGCGAGACCCACACCCCGCGCCGGTCCCTGGTGCACACCGCCCGTTCGACCAGCCCGTCCTTCTCCAGCCTGCCGAGGAGCCGGGAGAGCGCGCTCTGGCTGAGGTGGACCCGGTCGGCGAGGGTGTGCACCCGGTGATGGTGCCGCTCCTCGGCCGCCCCGACCGCTTCGGCGGTCCCGTCCGGCCCGGACGCCAGGATGTCGAGCACTTCGAAGTCGCTCGCGCCGAGACCGTGCGGATGCAGCACGCGGTCGATCTCGCACATCGTCCGCGCATGCACCGACAGGATGCCCCGCCACTGCTCCTCCAGCCGGGCCTCGGCCGCGTTCGCTCCCATAGGTCGCATGGTAGTGCGGTGCATGCGCGTGCATGGATCGGCGACCGCCGTCCGGGCGGGGGCTGCCGCCGATCCGGGCCGGGCCGTCGTACGTCCGGGCCCGGCCGCCGTACGTCCGGGCCGCCGTCGGCCCGGACGGGGCCGCCGCGCTCCGTCAGGTACCGGACAAGGGCCGTCGAGTCCCGGACACGACGGGTCGGTCCGCCCCACAGTGGGAAAACCTCAGGACGGGACGGCCTCGACGACAGGAGGCGGAGATGCTGAGGACTCCCGCCGGCCGGACGCGTCTGGTCATCCTGGAGTGGCTCAAGGACCCCGCCGCGCACGTCCCCCCTCGGCGGTCACGGCACCGCGGCCGCCGCACCGACCCGGCCGAGCACGGCGCGACCGCCGAGGCCGTCGCCGCCGCCCTCGGCATACCCCGGCGCGTCGCCGAGACGCACCTCGCCCTGCTCGCCGACCTCGGCCTGCTGCGCACCCGCCGGATCCGGCGCCGCACCTACTACCGGCGCGACGAGTTCCGCATCGCCGAGGTGGCCCGCCTGTTCGAGAAGGGCTGGTGACCTCGACCGGGCCCCCTCGGCGTGCCCCGCCCCGCTGCCCGCAGCTACGCTGTTGCCCGGCCGCGGTCACCCTCGCGGCGCGGCGGTGGGGCCCGCCGTACCCGAACCGCGGCACCCTCGCCGCCAACGGTCCCTACTTGCGAAGGCAGCGGCCCCGCGTGTCCGCAGGGCCCGGGCGAGTAGGAGACGCACGACGATGACAGCCCCCGAGACCGACAGCCTGAGTGTCCGGACCGGGCGCTCGGCGCGGCGGCACGCCTGGCGCGCCCAGGCGCCGGTCGTCGCGGTGGTGGCGCTCGGCGGCGTGCTCGGCGCCTTCGGCCGTTACGCGGCCTCGCTGTGGTGGCCGACGCCGCCCGGCGGTTTTCCCTGGGCGACCTTCTGGACCAACGTCGTCGGCTGCGCGGTGATAGGCGTCTTCATGGTGGTCATCACCGACGTATGGGCCGCCCACCGCCTGGTCCGCCCCTTCTTCGGCACCGGCGTGCTCGGCGGTTTCACCACCTTCTCCACCTACGCCGTCGACATCCAGAAGCTGACCGACTCCGGCCACGCCGGCACCGGCCTGGCCTACCTCGCCGCGACGCTGTGCGCGGCGCTCGGGGCGGTGTGGCTCGCCGTGACGGCGGCGCGCCGGGTCCTGAAGTGGAGGCAGCCATGACGAGGCTCACCGGGAGCGCCCTGCGCCTGACCGTCTTCATCGGTGAGAACGACACCTGGCACCACAGGCCGCTCTACTCGGAGATCGTGCACCGGGCGCACGCCGCCGGCCTGGCCGGCGCGAGCGTCTTCCGGGGCGTGGAGGGCTTCGGCGCGTCCTCCCTCATCCACACCTCGCGGCTGCTGTCGATGAGCGAGGACCTGCCCGTGGCGGTCGTGATCGTCGACACCGAGGAGCGGGTGCGGGCCTTTCTGCCGCAGCTGGACGAGCTGGTCACCGAGGGGCTGGTCATCCTCGACGACTGCGAGGTCATCCGGTATGTCGGCCGCGGACACGACGGCGGAGGCGCCCCCGGAGCCGGCGCCGGTGACCTCCGCGACCCGCAGAAAGGGTGAGAAGTCGTTGTGAACTGGCTGCTGGTGGCCGTGGGAGCCATGGTCGGCGCCCCCCTGCGCTATCTCACCGACCGCGCGGTGCAGTCCCGCCACGACTCGGTCTTCCCCTGGGGCACGTTCGTGGTGAACGTCACCGGCTGCCTGATCCTCGGGCTGCTGACCGGCGCCGTCTCCGCCGGTCCGCACGTGCAGCTGCTGCTGGGCACCGGCCTGTGCGGCGCCCTGTCGACGTACTCGACGTTCTCCTACGAGACCCTGAGGCTGACCGAGACCGGCGCCGGGCTCTACGCTGCCGCCAACGCCGCCGCGAGTGTCGTGGCGGGCCTCGGTGCCGCCTTCGCCGGAGTCTGGATGTCACACGCCCTGTGATCGCAGGTCACCGGGACTTCACTTTGGCGTAGTAAGAGTGTCTGCAACGCAAGGACCGTCTACAACACTGTCGACCAACTCTTCCCAGAACTGGATCCCATGAGCGCCATCTCCGTCGGTCAGGCCGTCGTCCTCGGAGTCGTCGAGGGGGTGACCGAGTTCCTCCCCGTGTCCTCCACCGGCCACCTCAAGATCGCCGAGGGGCTGATGGACATCCCGGTCGACGACGACTCCGTGGTCGGGTTCTCCGCCGTCATCCAGGTCGGTGCCATCGCCGCCGTGCTCGTGTACTTCTTCAAGGACATCGTGCGGATCGTCTCCGCCTGGCTGCGCGGCCTGACCAACCGGGAGGAGCGCTACCACCACGACTACAAGTTCGCCTGGTGGGTGATCTACGCGACCGTCCCGATCGTCGCGGTGGGCCTCGCGGCCAAGCCCCTCATCGAGGGCCCGCTGGCCTCCCTGTGGGTGGTCGCCGGTTCGCTGATCGTCGGCAGCGGTGTGATGTGGTGCGCGGACCAGATGGGCCGGCACAAGCGCGGCGAGGACGACACGTCCTTCAAGGACGCGATGCTGGTCGGCACCTCGCAGATCCTCGCCCTGCTCTTCCCCGGTTTCTCCCGCTCCGGCGCCACCATGTCCACCGCGCTCATCCTGGACCTGGACCGCGTCGCCGCCACCCGTCTGTCCTTCTTCCTCGGCATCCCGGCCCTGACGGGCGCCGGCCTGTACGAGTTGAAGGACGCCCTGGGCGCGGGCGTGGGCGCCGCGCCGCTGGCCGTCGGCACGATCGTCTCCTTCGTCGTCGCCTACGCCTCCATCGCCTGGCTGCTGAAGTTCGTCGCCAAGCACTCCTTCAACGCCTTCGTGCTCTACCGGATCATCGTCGGCGTGCTGCTGTTCGGCCTGCTGGGCACGGGCACGCTCAGCGCCTGACCGCGCGGAGCGGCGCGGCCCCGCAATCCCACGGCGCACGACCGAAAACCGAAGAGGAACGCCCTCTTACACTGAGGGAACGGGTTCGGGCACATGCGTGACGTATGGGGGAGACGATCACTGTGGGGCCAGAGGGAGGGCAAGTCCGGATACTCTCCGAGGACGGCGCCGTCTGGGGCGCCGGGGCACTGGTCGCGCCGGCCGGCGCCGGGCTGTGCGTACTGACCTGCGCGCATGTGGTCACGGCTGCCCTCGGGCTGGACGACGGGGCACGCCCAGAAGCGCGGCAGGGCGCCGGGTACCTGGTCGTCGACCTTCCCGGTCGCGGATGGTCGGCGCGGGCGGACGTCCTCACGGAGGCCTGGTCACCACCGCCGCCGCTCGACAGCCCTCCTCCGGGGGCCTTACTGACCGACCGGGGCGACCTGGCCGTTCTCGCGCTCCACGACGGCGGGCACCGGCTTCCGCGGGGCGCCGGCCCGCTGCCGGTGGCCGCGCACAGCCCCACGGACGGCAGACGGGTCGCGATCGTGGGCTACCCCCGTGGCGCGCCGGCGGGACTCGTCGCGACGGCGCGCCCGGCCGGCCGGGGCGGGGCCTGCCCGGACTGGGTGCAGCTGGACGGCCTGCACATGACCGGCGCGCCGGTCGAGAGGGGCTTCAGCGGGGCGGGGGTCTGGGACCCGGCCGACCGGCGTCTGGTCGGCATCGTCACCGCGGCCCTCACCGACCGCACGGCGAAGGTCGCCTGGATGCTGCCCGTGGAGGCGGTCACCAGGCTGTGGCCGCCGCTGGCGGCCGCCGTCCCCGCCGCCCCCGCCCCGGTCTGCGACCCGCCCTCCGTCGAGGAGCAGTACGAACTGGCCGACGCCCTGCTGGACGTGCCGCAGATCGGGCACGACAGCGGCCGGCTGCTGCGGGCACAGCTGCCGGCCCCCGTCCGGCGCGCGGCGCCGGACCATCCCTGGCCCCGCCAGAACCTGCAAGGACTCGTCCAGAGCTGTGTGGACCACCGCGGCGGTTGCGCCGCGCTGAGGGCCGCCGTGCTGGCCCTGGGCGCGGGCTCCAGGTCGGCCGAGCAGGCCGTGGCCGTGCTGGACCGGATCTGCTGTTCGGCACAGCCGGCCGCGGGGGGCCTGGATGACTGAAACGCAGGAGCTGGTCGGGGACGAGCCGCGCGAGCTGCCCAGATACCTGGTCGACGTGGTCGAGGACGCCTGCTCGATGCTGGACCCCACGGCCTTGGGGCAGGTCATCCGCCGGTTCGGCCGGCGCAGTCGGGCCGCCGTGGACAGCACCGTGCCGAGCGGCCGCCGAGCAGTGCTCGTGCAGCTGATGGAGGAGATGTGCGAGGGGCCGGAGAGGCTGGCTCCGCTGGTGCGCCATCTCGAGGTGCGCGAGGGCAACACGACGGTGATCCAGCGACTGAAGGCGGCGTACGCGGCCTGGGAGGTCGAGCTGTTCACCGCCGAGGAGTGGAACGAGGTCCTCCTGCTGCTCGACGGCGTGCGCGTGCCCGACCTGCGCCGCTGGTACGCGGACTTCCTGCACGGCCGGGGGCGTTCCCTCCCGCCGGCGCACTGCACCGAACCCTGGTCGGTCTTTCTGCACGCCGCGACGCTCAACGCCCGCCCGGGGGAGAGCCTTCCCTGCTTCCAGGTCCTGCGGCAGCTGGCCCTCGTCGCGGACGGCGGGCAGCACCTCGCGCTCGCCGACTGGGCGGACGCGCATGACTTCGGCCCGCCGGAATGCGGCATAAGCGACGAGCCGGCCGGGAAGACCTCCGAGTCCCGCCGGACGGATGTGTGGAGCCCCACGAGCTACCTGGTCATCCGATTACGGCCGCTGCTGGACTCCGAACGGCCGACGGACGTCCTGCTCTCCTACTGGTGGCGGGTGCAGCCCGGGCACCAGCAGCGGGGCACCGACCGGCGCATCGCCCTGGGACACGCCGAGAACGCCGTGCGCGAACTGATCCATCGCGCGGAGAGCGACTGGGGATATCTGAAGACGGACATCGCGGTCGAGTTCGTCCTTCCGCGTGCTTTGCTGGACCTGCGCGTGGAACGATGGCGCAAGACGGCTTTCCAAGGAGTGGGTGGGGTGTTGGGGGAGGAACATCACGTCGTTCTGCGCAGTCTGGACCGTCACGATCGGCGCGACCTGCACGGCCGCTGGGGGAGCAGATGGCGGGTCTTCAGCGAGGGCAACGCGGGACGCGTCCACTGGTTCCCGGAGGACGGCAGAGCCCACCTGCTGTCCGATCCGCCCCCGGCCGTGGTCGTCCTGAGCTCGGCTCCCGGGAGCGCACGGAGGGCCGCCGGGGCGCATGGACGCACGGATGAGCTCGGGGAGGCGTTGCGGGCAGGGGTACCCGTGGTGCTCTGGGATCGCAGGGGACCCGCGGACACCGCCTTTCGCGCTCAGTTGCGCGATCTGCTCGCGCGCCATGATCTGCGAGGGTTGCCGGGCGTGGTCAAGGCGTTGCGGATTGCCGCCGCGGACCGCGATCCTGAGGAGAACGCTGTTGTCGGCCGTCATGTGGCTCTGCTGTGGGACGACCCCGACCGTCTGCCGGTCGTACCCGCGCGCAGCAGCCAGGAGGCCGCGCCCACGGTCGTGGAGGAGGGCCGGTGACGCCACCTGACGACTCGTCCCTGCCGCATCAGGGGTTCCGGCCGCAGGCCGGCGCCTCGGGGCGGCCGCGCTGGTGGATCTACCGCGGCAGCGGTGAGCCGCTGCACGACACGACGCTCGGCGAACTGCTTCCGCCGCCCCCGCCCTGGCGGGCGTTCGACGGAGGCCCCGTGGTGGACCCGCCGCCGGACGACGAGGAGGAGAACGTACGCCGACTCGGTGGCCACCAGCCCGCCGGATACGCGCCGCGCGCCGCGCACATGGAGGCCGACCTGGTCAACGCCGCCCTGCTGTTGCGGCGTCCGCTGCTGGTCAGCGGGCGGCCGGGCACCGGCAAGTCGAGCCTCGCCTACCGGATCAGCCGGGAGTTACGGCTGGGGAGGGTGCTGCGGTGGCACATCACCAGCCGGACCACCCTCCAGCGCGGGCTGTACGAGTACGACGCGATCGGCAGGATCCAGGACACCGCCGCGCTGCGCGCCGCGGCCGGTGACACGTCCGGGGCCGAACCGGCGCGCACGTCCCCGCCGGACATCGGCGACTACATCCAGCTCGGCCCGCTCGGCACGGCTCTGCTGCCCCACGCGGAGCCGCGCGTCCTGTTGATCGACGAACTGGACAAGAGCGACCTCGATCTGGCGAACGACCTGTTGAGCGTGTTCGAGGACGGCACGTTCACCATTCCGGAGCTGCGCCGCGCCCGGCGCCGCAGCCCCGTCGTCCGGGTGCAGACGGACGATCCGGACGGGGAGGCGGACATCGCCTCGGGCGTGGTCAGGTGCCGTGCCTTTCCGGTGGTCGTGATGACGTCGAACAGCGAACGGGAGTTCCCGCCCGCGTTCCTGCGCCGGTGCCTGCTGCTCCAGATGCCCGAGCCGGGCGACGAGGACCTCGCGGCCATGGCCGCCGCCCACTTCGGTGACGAACTGGCCGAGGAGAGGGCGGGCACCCTGATCGCCGACTTCCTCAGGCGCAGCCGGGAGCGCGGGGGACTGTCCATCGACCAGTTGCTGAACTCCTTCTACCTGGCCGCCTCACGCCCGTCCGGGGACGACGAAGGACTGCTGGGCCTCACCGAGGCGATCTGGCACCGACTCGACGGGACGGCACCGCCGGTGAGGCCGGAATGACCCACTCGGCCGACGAACCACCGGTGAGCGGCGTCTCCTGGCTGGACGTCCGGGACGCCGTGTACCTGGCCGCCTGCCAGGACGCGGCGGCACCCTACCGTGGCTGGTCACCCCCGCGGACCGGCCGCCGGTCCACGGGCCGTCGCCGGACGCAGCGTGTCAACGGGAACGGAACCGCGTCCCCCGTCCCCGAACCGGAACGACCGGCCCCGATGCCGACGGACGCCGAGCGGAACGGCACCGATCCGGGCGGCTCCGGAACCGGAACCGGGCCCGACGGCGCCGCGCCGGACGGTACGGGCACCGGGGCGGCCGAACCGGCGATCCGTCCGCGCGGCGGCGATCCGACGGGCGACACCGAGAGGGGCGGGGACGGGCCGCCGCAAAGACGGGCCGAACCGGACGACCACGGGCGGCTCGAGCCGGAGCCCGCCCCTGCCGTGCCCCTGCCCCGGGGCGGACTGGCCCTGGCCCGTGCGTTACGGCCACTGCGGCTGCGTCGCCCGGAACCGGACGCGTGGGAGCTGGACGAGGAGGCGACCGCGGACCGGATCGCCGCGGACGGACTGTGGCTGCCGGTCTGCCGGCAGCCCGAGGAGCGCCGGCTGGGCCTCGTCCTGCTGATCGACGGCTCGCCGTCGATGGAGCTGTGGACCAGCACCATCCGCCAGTTACGCGGAGTGCTGGAACAGACGGCGGCCTTCCGGCACATCACCGTGGCCCCGGTGGACGTGGCCGCCGCCGGCTCCGTGGTGCGCCGCCATCGGCGCCGGGCGCCCGCCGTCGGCAGCGGGCCGGACGACGTCGTCCTCGTGGTGACGGACGGCTTCGCCCAGGCCTGGCGCAACGGCAACGCGGCGGCGTTCCTGAGCTCGGCCGCCCGCATCTCCCCGACCGCCGTACTCAGCCTGATGCCGCAGGAGGTCTGGGAGTTCACCCTGCCGACCGCGATGAGGGCGGAACTGGACACGGTCGCGGCCGCCGCCCCGAACCGGCTGCTGCGCGTCCTGGGCACCAGCGGCCCGGGCATGGGCCTCGGCACGCGAGCGGCGGCCCACGCCGAGCAGGCCGTGCCGGTTCCCGTGCTGGAGATGTCGCCGGGGTCGCTCGGGCGCTGGGCGCGCCTGGTGGCGGCGTCCGGCCGCCGGCACGAGGCCGCCGTGCTCCTCACCAGCCCGCGAGGAGACCTGGGAGTGCTCCGGCAGGAGGCACTGCCCTGGTCGGAGATCCCGGCGACGCGCGCACGGGACACCGTCAGGAACTTCATGGCCAAGGCATCGCCGACCGCGGTGGCCCTGGCGCGCCGGCTGGCCGCCGCCCCACTCAACCTGCCGGTCATGCGGCTCATCCAGAGGTCCCTGCCGGGTGCCGAGGCGTGGAATCTCGCCGAGATCGTGTTGTTCGGCCTGCTGCACCGAACCGACCAGCACGTCGACGCCGAGGACGACCGGCAGGTCTCCTACGACTTCGACGAAGGGGTCCGGGAGGAACTGCTGGGCCTCGGCTCCCGGTCCGAGACGATGGGCGTGCTGCGCCAGGTGGCCTCGCATCTCGGGCCGCGTCTCGCCACCGCGATCGCGGGCGGGGAACGGCTCGTCGAATGGCGTCCGAACGCCGCGGATCCGCCGGTCACCGAGCGCACCCGCCCTTTCGTGCGCCCCCTGCACTCGGCGCTCTCCGCCCTGGCCGGGCCGTATCTGGCCCGCGCCGGACGTCTCAGGCGGCTGCTGAGCGAACCCGAGAACCCCTCCACACCCGTCGGTGTGACACAGGGTGATGTATCTACTACGGTTGGCGAGCACTCGCCGCCTCCTGACTCACCCGAGCAGGAGTCCGTCCCGTCGCACGAAGCACCAGGAGGTTCCGTGTCCACCGCGTCGCAGCCCGTCCCGACCGTCACTCGTACGGATGTGCCGCCGCGATTGTGGGGGAGTGTTCCGCAACGGAACCGCAATTTCACGGGACGCGAAGAGCTTCTGGAGCAACTGAACAGGCGTCTGAGCGAGGGGACGACGGCCGTCCTTCCCGAGGCCCTGCACGGTATGGGGGGCGTCGGGAAGTCCCAGATCGCCATCGAACACGTGTATCGCCACAGTCGCGATTATCGGCTCATCTGGTGGATTCCAGCCGAACAGACCAACCTGATCGTGCAGTCCCTCATCGAACTCGGGGAACAGATGGACCTGCGGGCCGGCGCCGACCGAAGCGCCGTACCGGCTGTGCTGGAGGCCCTGCGGGTCGGAGAACCCTACTCGAACTGGCTCCTGGTCTTCGACAACGCGGAGAACCCGCATGAGGTCAGGCAGTTCTTCCCCAACGACGGGCCCGGGCGAGTGCTGGTCACGTCCCGTAATGCCCAGTGGTCGAGTTTGGCCAATTCCCTAGAGGTCGATGTGTTTGCACGTGAGGAAAGCGTCGCGCTCATCAAACGACGCAGTCCGGAGATTCCTGATGACGCGGCCGACAGACTCGCCGACTCGCTCGGCGACCTGCCCCTGGCCGTGGAGCAGGCCGCGGTCTGGCTCGCGGAGACGGGAATGCCCGTCCACCAGTATCTCGATCTCTTCGAGACCAAGTACGCGGAACTCCTTCAGGTGGACCCGCCCGCCGACTACGACCTTCCGGTGGCCGCCGCCTGGAACGTCTCCCTGGACCGGTTGCGTGAAGACCACCCGGCCGCTCTTCAGCTGTTGCAGGTCTGCGCCTTCTTCGCGCCCGAGCCGATCGACTGGGACTTCTTCTCCGCCGTACGCGGCGTCGCGGCCCCCGAGGCGCTGCGCTCCGCCCTGGACGACCCGATCAAGCTGGCCAGGGCGGTACGGGAGATCGGGCGCTACGCCCTCGCCCGCATCGACCACCGCAAGTCGACCATCCAGGTCCACCGTCTGGTGCAGCGCGTCCTCATCGAGCAGATGAACAGCCATGAGCGGGCCGAGATGCGCCACTGCGCGCACGAGATCCTCGCCCACTCCGACCCCCGCAATCCGCAGCGCTCCAGCACCTGGCCCCGCTACTCCGCGCTGCTGCCGCACGTCCGGGCCTCCGGCATGGTCGAGTGCCAGGAGGGCTGGGTCCGCGAACTCGTGCTCAACGAGGCCCGCTTCCTGCTCGCCCGCAGCGACAACGAGCCCGCGCTGGAAGCGGCGGAGGAAGCCGCCGGGCGCTGGCGCAGCCTGCTCGGGGACGACCACGAGCACGTGATCTCCATCGACCAGGTGCGCGCCGAGGCCCTGCGCTGGCTCGGCCGCTACCGGGAGGCCTACGAGGTCCAGTCGGAACTGGTCGAACGGTGCCGCCGGGTGCTGGGCGAGAGCCATGAGGCCACCCAACGGGCCCTGAGCTTCCTCGCCCTCGTCCTGCGGACCCGCGGCGACTTCTACCGGGCTCGCGAACTGGACCAGCAGGCCTACGAGACGACGCTGCGGGAACTCGGCCCCGACGATCCGGGAACGCTGGAGGTCGCGCACAACTACGGCGTGAGCCTGCGCCTGGCAGGCGACCTGCAACAGGCGCTGCGCCTGGACGAGGACACCTACCAGCGCCGGGTGGAGGTCCTCGGCGACGACCACCTGCTCACCCTCAACACCCTCCACCAGCTCTACATCGACATGCAGGAGCTGGGCCGGTTCCAGGCGGCTCTGGAGGGTCAGGAGGCGCTGCGGGAGCGGGCCGTGCAGATGTTCGGCGACGAGTACTCGCTGACGGTGTGGGTGACCCGTGAGCTGTCCGTCACCCGTCGCAAGGCAGGGGACCACCACGGTGCCCTGGAACTGTCGTCCAAGGTCCTGGAGGTGCTGCGGCGCACCCGGGGCGAGAGGTCCCTCGACACGGCCCGCGCCGCGCTGAACCACGCCACCGACCTGCGGCAGACCGGTGATCTGGCCGGAGCCGCCGCGCTCGGGCGGCAGACCATGACGCACACCCGCGAGCAGCTGGGCGCGGAACACCCGCACACCTACGCCACCGCCACCAACCTGGCGGTCACCCTGCGGCTGCTCGGGCAGATCGAGGAGTCCCGCGCGCTGGACGAGGAGGCGGTGAGCGGGCTGAGCCGGGTGCTGAGCGAACGGCATCCGCGCACCATCCTCGCCCGGACCAACCTGGCCAGCGACCACTTCGCGCTGGGCGAGGTGCGCCGGGCCCACGACATCGACGTGGAACTGCTGCGGCAGAGCGTCGAGTCCCGTGGAGAGGACCACCCGTCGACGCTGGCCGTCCGGCTCAATCTGTCCTACGACCTCAAGGGCCTGGGCCAGACCGTGGAGGCCAAGGAGCAGTACGAGAAGGCCCTCGCCTCATTCCGCCGCGTGCTGGGCGTCGATCACCAGGCCACCCGGGACGCGGCCAACGGCATCCGGGCCAACTGCGACATCGACGCCCTGAGCATCTGAGCCCGCGGGCGTGGGGCGCGAGTCCAGCCAGGCCGCCAGTTCCTCGGCGGCCGGCGGGTCCGCGCCCAGGTCCCGGAGCGCGTGGTGCAGGGCCAGGACCAGTTCGGGGCGCTGCCGCAGCAGCCGGGCGGAGGACGCCCGGTGGGCCAGACCGGCCCCGATCCATGCCTGGACCGAGGCGGGCCGGCGGCGGAACCAGTCCAGGGCCGCGTCCGTGTCGCCGGCCACCAGCAGGGCGTCCCCGAGGGTCGCGTCCTTGACCGCGGCCGGGGAAGCGTGCGGCTGCCCCAGTTCCCGTCGCGCGGCGGAGAACGCCCGATCGTCGGTGCACCGCAGGCGAGCCAGCCAGGTGCGGGGCGCCTGACCGCCGGAGGGGTGCGCGGCACGGCTCGCCGCCGGGCGCATCCGGGCCGGGGGCAGGTGCGCGGGCGGCTGCCGGCCCGCCAGCAGCCGGCGGGCCAGGGCCGCGGACTCCTCGGGATCCACCGTGAGATGCGCCACCCGCCATGCCGCCTGCTCGTCGTCGTAGGCGAGTTCGGCCAGCCGGCGGGGCGGCGTCGTGACGGGCTCCAGCGGGCCGTGCCGGTGGAAGGACGCGGCGATCCCCTCGACGACGAGCCCGCCCGCGCGTGTCAGCTGCCCGGCGGCGTTCCGCAATTGGGCGAGGGCCGTCCGCACCTGCCGGTGGTGCAGAGCCGACTCGAACTCCGCGCGGTCCTGGTCGGCGGTGCGCTGCGTCAGCCAGAACGACATCACACCGGTGAAGGCGTGGGCGCCGAACAGCAGTCCGCGCAGCGGCCGGGCATCGGCCCGCCAGGGCGCGAAGTAGGTGGGTTCGGGACCCTCGTGGACGGGGACGAACAGCGGGGTGAGGTCGGCGAGGGCGCTCAGGAGCTGGTGGCGGGCCTCGTGGACGAGGATCGCCGCCATGGCCGCCGCGTCCAGCGGCAGGGACATCGTGACCGCGCCGTGCGCGTCGGGGACCGTCGCACTGACGGGTTGCAGCGCGCTCGGGCCGTCCACGGGCACGATGGTGCGCAGGGCGCCGGCCACCAGGCGATGCGCCTCGGGCTGGTCCCGGCGCAGCAGCGCGTCGCTGCCGGCGAGCAGCTCGTGCCAGCGCTCCAGCGTGTGCGGCGACAGCGCGACCGGGTCGGCCAGCGAGCGGAAGTCGCGGAACGGACTGAGATGGTCGAGCGTGACGGACCCTTCGCCGTACGGCCCACCGGAGCCGCCGGGCCGGGGCAGCGGATGCCAGCCGTCGGCCGGGCGTGCCGGATCGTCCGGCAGCCGCACGGACCCCTGACCGCCGAAGACGACCGTGCCATGGGGCCCGTGCTCGAGCGTCGCCACCGCCCACGGGCCACGGCCCACCGAGTCCGTCACACCCAGCGACGGCAGCCACACCCGTCCGTGATGGGCCGGGATCCGGACGGTGGCACGCACCCCGGCCCGGACGGCGGCCGCACCCGCCAGCGCGGCGAACAGCGACGCCTCCGCCCAGTGCGGCACCCGCGTGCCGGCCGCCGCCGCGCCGTGGCGGAGCCTGCGCAGCAGCGGAAACGCCCATGAGCCGACACAGGGGTCAGCGAGGACGGCCTCGACGGCCGAGGGGTCGTGGCGCTGGACATGGACGAGCACGTCCCAGGCCGCGGCCGGCCGCGTCGGACCCTCGGCGTCGCGCCGCGGTGCCTTCGCGGCTTCCTCGCGGTGGGCGAGGATCGCGGCCAGGGCGAGCAGGAGCCGGCTGCGCTGGGACGATCGCAGCAGGGCGAGATCGGCGTCGCCGACCCGCCCCGTGGCGACCGCGGTGAGGGTCGACAGCGGCAGCCGGAACCTCTCAGGCGCGCTCAACTGTCATGCGGCGCACCGGTGGACGGCCAGGGAGTGATCCCGCACAGGGCGGCCATCCTGCCCTCGCACAGGGGAGCGGGGGAGGCACCCAGCCCGCCCAGCAGGCCGGCCAGCGCGGTCGGCTCCAAAGGCACCTTTCCTAATGCGGCCAGAGGCACGTCCGTCAGGTCGATCAGGTCCGACTGCAGGGTCTCAGCCGGTGTCATCGTCTCCGCCATGCCGTCCATGGTGACGGAAGCACGTGCGGCCGGGAAGAGCGCCAAAAGACAGAATCAGCGGCCGGATGCTCGCTTTCACTCAAGAGAGGGGAGTGAACGCGGTCCTTTCGCTTCACTTGACAGGAAGCGTCCGGCACCCGCACGATCGGCGCGTGAACCTGTCAGACAGCCAGACAGGTGGGCCGGTGCCGCGGCGCGTCAGCGCGATGGAAGCGGTGCTCACCCACCTGCGGGGCGCCATCGAGCGCGGCGAGTACGCCATCGGGGACAAGCTCCCCTCCGAGGCGGAGCTGTGCCGCACCCTGGCGGTCTCCCGGCCGGTCCTGCGCGAGGCCCTGCGGGCGCTGCAGACCATGGGCCTGACCGTCTCCAGGACCGGCAAGGGCACCTTCGTCGTCGCCAGTGCGGTGGAGGACCCCACCTTCGGCGACTACGCGGCCAGCGACCTGCTGGAGGTGCGCCGGCACATCGAGATCCCGGTCGCCGGCTACGCGGCGCGGCGCCGCACCCCCGAGGACCTGGACCACCTGGTCCATCTGCTGGAGCGGATGGAGCAGGAGACCGACACCACCTCGTGGGTCGCGCTGGACACCCTCTTCCACCTCTCCGTCGCCCAGGCCGCCCGGAACCCGGTGTTCCGCCGGGTCATCGAGGAGATCCGCGACGCGCTGGCCCGCCAGTCGGCCTTCCTGAACGAGCTCGGCGGCCGGCGCGAGCAGTCCGACCGGGAGCACCGCGCCATCGTCGAGGCCCTCACCGGCGGCAGCGAGCAGGACGCGGTGGCCGCGATGTCCCACCACCTCGACCGCGTCGAGACCACCCTGACCGACATCATGCGCGCGGCGCGCCCCGACCGGCCCACCGACGGCGGAACCGAGGCATGAGCGGACCCGCCGACCGCACCCCCAGCAGGGCCCGCACACGAACCCCGCGCAGGCCCACGACACCCACCCACCAGTGATGCAGGCAGTGATGTACAGCAGTTCGCCCGCGGCGGCACCCCTCGTCCGCGACCCCCTCCACGCCCCCGTCGCCCACCTCGTCCGCGGCGGCGTGACCGAGGGCATCCACTACGGCTCCGTCGTCGTCCTGGGCACCGACGGCCGGACCGACTTCCAGCTCGGCGACGTCGAGGCGGCCTTCTACCCGCGCTCGGCGCTCAAGCCCGTCCAGGCCGTGGCCATGGTGCGGGCCGGCCTCCCGCTCGAGGGCGACCTGCTCTCGCTCGCCGCCGCCAGCCACTCCGGGGAGGAACGCCACCTGGCCGGCGCCCGGCGGATCCTCGAACTGGCCGGACTGACCGAGGACGACCTGCGCAACGTCCCCGACCTGCCGTTCGACCCGGCCGTCCGGGACACCTGGGTGCGCGAGGGCCGCAGGCCCTCCCGGCTCGCGCAGAACTGCTCCGGCAAGCACGCGGCCATGCTCTCCACCTGCAAGCTCAACGGCTGGTCCCTGGACGACTACCTGGACCCGGCCCACCCCCTCCAGCAGGCCGTCGCCGAGACCGTGGAGGACCTCACCGGCCAGCGCATCGCCCAGGTCACGGTCGACGGCTGCGGCGCGCCCCTGTTCGCCGTCTCCCTGCACGGCCTGGCCCGCGCCCTCGCCCGTGTCACCACCGCCGCCCCCGGCACCCCCGAGGCCCGCGTGGCCGACGCGATGCGGGAGCACGCCGAGATGGCCTCCGGCTCTGGCCGGGACGTGGCCGCGCTGATGCGGGCCGTGCCCGGACTGCTCGCCAAGGACGGCTTCGAGGGCGTCCAGGTCGCCGCGCTGCCGGACGGCAGGGCCGTCGCCGTGAAGATAGCCGACGGTGCGGACCGGGCCCGGATCCCGGTCGCCGCGGCGGCCCTGGTCCGGGCCGGCGTCGACGCCGGGCTGCTCACCGAGTTCGCGGGCGAGCCGCTGCTGGGCGGCGGCGTCCCGGTCGGCCGGGTCCGCCCGGTCCGCACGCTGGAGCCGCTGACGGAGCCGGCCTGCGCCTGACCACGCCCGCACCCCTCCTCTCCGGGCTCTGTCGTCACGTCCCGGTCCGCCCGTCCTTCGGGCGGACGACGGGAAGGGGACGACGAGACCTCGTACCTGCGAAAGAGGCCGCATCCCCATGACCGCCGTCACCCGAAGCGAACACGACCTGCTCGGCGACCGGGACGTTCCGGCCGATGCGTACTGGGGCATCCACACCCTGCGCGCCACGGAGAACTTTCCCGTCACCGGAACGCCGATCGCCGCCTATCCGCACCTGATCGACGCCCTGGCCGCCGTCAAGGAGGCCGCCGCGCTCGCCAACGAGGAGCTCGGCCTGCTGGACCCGGGCAAGGCCGCCGCCATCGTCGCCGCCTGCCGGGAGATCCGCTCCGGCAAGCTGCACGACCAGTTCGTCGTCGACGTGATCCAGGGCGGCGCCGGCACCTCCACCAACATGAACGCCAACGAGGTCGTCGCCAACCGCGCCCTGGAACTGCTGGGCCACGCCAAGGGCGACTACCGGCACCTGCACCCCAACGAGGACGTCAACCTCGGCCAGTCCACCAACGACGTCTACCCGACCGCCGTCAAGATCGCGACCGTGTTCGCGGTGCGCGGGCTGCTCAAGGCGATGGCCGTGCTCCAGGACGCCTTCGCCCGCAAGGCCGTCGAGTTCCGCGACGTACTGAAGATGGGCCGCACCCAGCTCCAGGACGCGGTGCCGATGACGCTCGGGCAGGAGTTCTCCGCGTACGCCGTCATGCTCGACGAGGACCGCAGCCGGCTCGCGGAGGCCGTCGAGCTGATCCACGAGATCAACCTCGGCGCCACCGCGATCGGCACCGGCCTCAACGCGCCCGCCGGCTACGCCGAGTCCGCCCGCCGCCACCTGTCCGACATCACCGGGCTGCCCCTGGTCACCGCGGCCAACCTGGTGGAGGCCACCCAGGACTGCGGCGCGTTCGTCCAGATGTCCGGGGTGCTCAAGCGGATCGCGGTCAAGCTCTCCAAGAGCTGCAACGACCTGCGCCTGCTGTCCTCCGGGCCGCGCGCCGGCCTCGGTGAGATCAATCTGCCGCCGGTGCAGGCCGGATCGTCCATCATGCCGGGCAAGGTCAACCCGGTGATCCCCGAGGTCGTCAACCAGGTCGCCTTCGAGGTGATCGGCAACGACGTCACCATCACCATGGCCGCCGAGGCCGGACAGCTCCAGCTCAACGCGTTCGAGCCGATCATCCTGCACTCCCTGTCGGAGAGCATCACCCACCTGCGGGCGGCCTGCCTGACGCTCGCCGAGCGCTGCGTCGACGGCATCACCGCCAACACCGAGGCGCTGCGCGCCACCGTCGAGAACTCCATCGGCCTGGTCACCGCACTCAACCCGCACATCGGCTACACCGTCGCCACCGACATCGCCAAGGAGGCCCTCGCCACCGGCCGAGGCGTCGCCGAACTGGTCCTGGAGAAGGGCCTGTTGCCGGCCGAGCGGCTGGCGGACCTGCTGCGGCCGGAGGTCGTGGCCGGCAGCGGCGCACCCCTGGTCTGAGCCGGCCGCGGCGGCGCACCGGGACCGGCCGGAGGCACAATGGTGATCATGGCAGTTCCCCCGTCGTCCTCCCCGACCTTCCAGCCGGTCCTGGAGCGCATCGCCGAGGAGGTCGAGCACACGCCCGGCCGCGGGCGCCCCGCCGACTACATCCCGGCGCTCGCGGCCCGCGACCCGCGCGCCTTCGGCATGGCCGTCGCCGAGCTGGACGGCACGGTGTACGGGGTGGGGGACTGGCGGGAGCCGTTCTCCGCGCAGTCCATCACGAAGGTGTTCACCCTCGCCCTCGACCTGGCCCGCGAGGGCGACGAGCTGTGGGAGCACGTGGGCCGCGAGCCGTCGGGCAATCCGTTCAACTCGCTGGTGCAGCTGGAGTACGAGAACGGCATCCCGCGCAACCCGTTCATCAACGCGGGCGCCCTGGTCGTCACCGACCGCCTCCAGACCCGCACCGGGGACGCGGCCGGCGAACTGCTCGCCCTGCTACGTGCCGAGAGCGGCAACCCGGACCTCGACTTCGACGAGGACGTCGCCGCCTCCGAGACCGCGAACGGCGACCGCAACGCCGCCCTGGCCCATTTCATGGCGTCCTACGGCAACATCGACAACCCGGTGCCGGTCCTGCTCGACCAGTACTTCCGCCAGTGCTCGATCGCCGCGTCCTGCGCCGACCTGGCCCTGGCCGCCACGTTCCTGGCCCGGCACGGCGTCCGCGCCGACGGCACCCGGCTGCTCAGCCGCAGCCAGGCCAAGCAGGTCAACGCGATCATGCTGACCTGCGGGACGTACGACGCGGCGGGCGACTTCGCCTACCGGGTGGGACTGCCCGGCAAGAGCGGTGTGGGCGGCGGCATCATCGCCGTCGTACCGGGCCGGTGCGCGCTGTGCGTGTGGAGTCCCGGTCTCGACGAGCGGGGCAACTCGGTGGCGGGCGTCGCGGCCCTGGACCGCTTCACCACGCTCACCGGCCTGTCGGTGTTCTGAGCCGGCTCACCCGCGGGTGAGCGGCTTGCCCCTGCGCCGCAGGACGACCACCAGCGTACCCGCGGCCAGGCCGGCCCCGCCGGCGAGCGCGCCCGTCGTGGGCCAGTCCCAGGCAGCGGCTGGCTCCGACGCGGTCGCGCGCGGCGCGCCGGCCGAGGGCGCCGCCTGCGCCGTGTGGGCCACCGGGCGCAGCGCGTCCAGAGAACCCACCGGGTCGACGTGTCCGGAGGCGTCGAATCCCCAGTCGAGCAGCGCGCGTGCCTCCTCGTACACCTGAAGCCCGCCGCCCTGCTGAGGGTGCATCACCGTCACGAGGACGGTGCGCCCGTTCCGGTGGGCCGCGGCGACGAGGGTGTTTCCCGCGTTGCTCGTGTAGCCGTTCTTGATGCCGATCAGACCGGGGTAGGGCTTCACACCGCTGGCACCGGTCAGCAGCCGGTTGGTGTTGGCGATCCGGTACGTCGCGCCGCCGGTGCCGGGGAAGGCGGCCGCCGCCGTGGAGCAGTAGCGCGCGAAGTCAGGGTTGCGCAGCCCGGCCCGCCCGAACACCGCCAGGTCGTACGCCGAGGACACCTGCCCGTCGGCGTCGTAGCCGTCGGGGGAGACGACCTGGGTGTCCAGGGCGCCCATCGCGCGGGCCCTGGCCTGCATCTGCCGGGCCGTGTGCTCCCAGCCGCCGTTCAGCGCGGCGAGCACGTGCACGGCGTCGTTGCCGGAGTTGAGGAACACCCCGCGCCACAGGTCGGCCACCTTGTAGGTGTTGCCCTCGACGACCCCCACCAGGCTGCTGCCCTCGCCGATGCCCATCAGCTCCTCGTGGCTGACGGTGTGCCGGACGCCGCCGGGAAAGGCGGGCAGCACGGTCAGCGCGAACAGGGTCTTGAGGGTGCTGGCGGGCGGCAGTTTCACGTGCGCGTTGCGCGCGGCGAGCACCTCTCCGGTGCCGGCGTCGGCGACCAGCCAGGACATCGCGGAGACGTCCGGCGTCTCGGGCGCCCCGGCGCGGAGCCGGACATGGGTGCCCTCGCGAGCCAGCAGGGCCGGCTGGGGCATCGCCGTCTTCGGCCGCCCCTGGGCGCCCGGGTCCGCCCCGGACGCGCCCACCGCCGCCGCCGGCGAGGCCAGCAGCAGCATGCCCGTCGCGCACAGGGCGCGGGCCGACAGGGTCGCTCGAGAAGAAAGACCGATCGTCATATCGCAAAGCTAGGAACGAACCGGCGGAGGCGTGACCTCGCCGAGGGCCGAACGGGGACCACCGGCACCCGGATGTCCCAGCGCACGCCGCCGTTCGGGTCGCCGCGAGCCCGGCGTGATCGGCGAGACGCCCCTAGCCGGTCGGCAGCGTCGGCTGGACGCGGCGCAGGAACGTCGCGTTGTCGGGTGTCTCGCGCAGCCGCTCCAGCAGGGTCTCCAGACCGGTGCGCCCGTCGCGGTCCCGCAGCACCCGGCGCAGCCCGCCGGTCGCCGTCAACTCGGCGGGGGAGAGGAGGAGTTCCTCGCGACGGGTGCCGGAGGCCTGGATGTCGACGGCCGGGAAGAGGCGGCGGGAGGCGAGTTCGCGGCTGAGCCTGAGCTCGAGGTTGCCGGTGCTCTTCAGCTCCTCGAAGAAGAGGTCGTCGGCGCGGGAGCCGGTCTCGACCAGCGCCGTGGCGAGAACGGTGAGCGAACCGCCCTCCTCGGCCAGGCGCGCCGCCCCGAACAGCCGTTTGGGGCCGTGCAGCGCGGCCGCGTCGACACCGCCGCTGAGGGTGCGGCCACCGGCGGCGGCCGCGTTGTTGTGGGCCCGGCACAGCCGGGTCAGGGAGTCGAGAAGCACGACGACGTCCTCGCCGGCCTCCACGAGCCGTTTGGCCCGCTCGATGACGAGTTCGGCGAGCGCGATGTGCTGCCCGGCCGTCCGGTCGAACGTGGAGGCGTAGACCTCGCCGCGCACGGAGCGCCGCATGTCGGTGACCTCCTCGGGGCGCTCGTCCAGCAGCACGACCATCAGCCGGCACTCGGGGTGGTTCCCGGCGACGGCGGCCGCGATCTGCTGGATCAGCACGGTCTTGCCGGTCCTGGGCGGCGCCACGATCAGCCCGCGCTGCCCCTTGCCCACGGGTGCGACCAGGTCCGCCACGCGCCCGGTGAGACCGGCGGCCGGGTGTTCCAGGCGCAGCCGCTCGCGCGGGTGCAGCGGGGTCAGGTCGGCGAACCGGCGCCGGCCGCTCGCTTCGTTGGGGGCGCGGCCGCCCACGCGCACGATGCCGGTGACGGTGTGCCGGTCGCCGAGCGCGCCCTCCACCAGGTCGCCCGCGCGCAGTCCGTGCCGGCGGATCAGGGCGGCGGGGACCTGGGGGTCGGCCGGCGCGGACAGGCAGTCCGCACCGCGGAGCCTGCCCTTCCCGCTCGCGTCGATGTCCAGGACACCGGTGACGGGCCGGGCGGCCGGTGACGGCCGGCGCTCCACCGGAGGATGTTCGAGTGTGGTGGTCATGAGGCGTGGTCCTTTCACGGACGGACGACACGTCAGGCGTGCCGGGGAAACAGGCGTGCGGGGAAGGGAGAAGCCGCGGGGCGGAGGCTGCACTGGAGCAGGGTCCGCGGCGGCGCGAGAACACCACCTCGGGTACGTGGGACCCGCCGACGCGGGACACGCACGACCGACCGGGTGGTGACAGAAGGCCGACACACCGGACGCGCGATCTAAGGCGGCGTACGGACCGGCCGAAAGGCACGAAAGAGAGGAGAACTCGCACCGGCGCCCACAAGCGGGGCGTACACATGTGCTGATCGCAATGTACCACGGACAGGTACGTGCTCACCACGGGTCCGTGCTCACACCGTCACCGAGCGTGCGACGGTCCGCGACGGTCTAAGCTGACGCGGATGTTCAGCCCCGAAGGCCCCACGCTCCGTGAGCTCGCCGTGCAGGCGCTGTCCTCCGTCGAGCGGGGCTACGACCTGCTCGCGCCGAAGTTCGACCACACCCCGTTCCGGACCCCGGAGGCGGTGCTGGACGCCGTCGGCGCGGTCCTGGACCTGACCGGGCCCTACGACGACGGACTCGACCTGTGCTGCGGCACGGGCGCCGGCCTCGATGTGCTGGCCCGCGTGTGCCGGAGGTCGGTCACCGGCGTCGACTTCAGCACCGGGATGCTCACCGTCGCCGGGGAACGGCTCCCGGAGGCCGGTCCCCGGGCCCGCCTGGTGCGCGCGGACGCCCGCGCCCTGCCCTTCACCTCCGGCTTCGACCTCGTCGTGAGCTTCGGCGCGTTCGGTCACTTCCTCCCCGCCGAACTGCCCGGACTCTTCGGCGGCGTCCACGCGGCACTGCGGCCCGGCGGCGTGTTCGCGTTCCCGGTCCTCGCCCCGCCCCCGCCGCGCTCGGCCGCGTGCTGGACGCTGCTCGGCTTCGACGCGGTGATGCGGGTGCGCAACGCCGTGTGGCGGCCGCCGTTCGTCATGTACTACCGCGCCCTGCGGTTCGGGCAGGTGCGGCGGGAGCTGGAGCGCGCGGGCTTCCGGGTGGAGCTGTACGCGCTGCCGGGGTTCGGCCACCGCGCCGACGGCAGTCCCCGGGCCCGGATGATCGCGGCCCGCAGGCCGGTTTCCGCGGGCTCCTGACGGGCGGGCTGCCGGGCCGGGAGACGGCGCGTCAGACCGCGGCCGGCAGGGTGAACTCGTAGACGAGGGCGTCCTGCCGGGCGTCCACGATCAGGTCGGTGATCTCCAGCGGGCGCGCGTACTGGTCGTGGACGCGCCGGATCACCCGCACCGAGGCGCCGCTCCCGAGCCGGGTGATCGAGTCCCGGTGATGCAGGGTCAGTCCCGCCCGGCGCATCCAGTCGTAGGTCCGCCGCAGTTGTGCGGCGCACGAACCGTCGGCGCGGTCGCGGTAGCGGGCGAGCTCCTCGACCTCGGCGAGGGCCACGGCGGAGAAGGAGGTCACGGCCGTGCGCAGCCCGGTGCCGTCGGCCGCCGCGGACCGGTAGCGGTGCACCAGGGTCGGCCGGTGCGGGGCGAGACCGAGCGCCACGGCGTGCTCCGCGGGGGGCGCCTCCCAGGCGACGGTGGCCCGGTCGAAGGCGTCCGGGTCGGCGGCGCGGGCGCCGACCGGGAAGGCCAGCGAGGACGGCGACTCGACCGGCGGCCCGGTCAGCGTGGCATGGCTGCCCCGCCGGTCGGTGGAGATCAGCCCGTCGCGGCGCAGCACGTCCAGCGCCTGCCGCACGGTCTCCCGGCTGACCCCGAAGTGCGCGGCCAACTGCCGTTCGCCCGGCAGTCGTTCACCGGGTGGGACGGTGCCGTCGCGCAGTTCTCCGAGCAGTTCGCCGGCGACTCTCCAGTACAGCGGCCGTTCCTCGGTCGTTCCTTCCGTCGTCGGGTGGTTCCGGGGGGTGGTGCGGGCCATGCCCCGCCTCCTGTTGATGACGTACCGTAGCCGCTCGGGCTCATTGCGCCACCAGATCTACCATTGGTCTAAACCAGTTCGGAAGTGCGGCCGGGCGGTTCGGCCGAAATCCGTCCTTGATCCACCCCGGACCGCACCCCGGTGACCCGGACCGCCCGGCCCCGCGGCCGCCTCAGGCGTACGACCGCAGCCAGCGCAGCTTGGCCGCTTCCTGGTAGGGGCCGCCGCCCTCGTGGTCGTTGAAGTCGTACACCTCTATGGTCTTGTCCTCGTGTGCCCAGGCGTTGAACGCGGCGAAAACCGTCGACGGCGGGCAGGTCTGGTCCTCCAGCGCCGCCGAGAAGAGCGCCGGCGCCCGGCCGCGGGCGGCGAAGTGGACGCCGTCGAAGTACGACAGGGTGCGCAGCGCCTCCTCGGTGCGCCCGCGGTGGGTCTTGAGGTACAGGCCGATCTCCCGGTACGGGTGGCGGTCGGTCAGCGTCGCCGCGCGCGGGTAGTCGCACAGGAACGGCACGTCCGGAGCGATCGCGGCCAGATCCGGCACCAGGCCGCCCACCGCGATCGTGATGCCGCCGCCCTGGCTCCCGCCGATCGCCACGGTCCGGGCCGCGTCGGTCAGCGGGTGCGAGCGCGCCGCCTCGATCGCGCGCACCGCGTCGGTGAACACCCGGCGGTAGTAGTGGTTCTCCGGCGCGTCGATGCCACGGGTCATGAAACCGGGGTACGCCGGTGCGCCGCCCACCGGATCGGCGGTGCCGCCCCCGCCGCCCCAGGCGCTGCCCTGCCCCCGCGTGTCCATCACGAAGTGCGCCCGGCCCGACGACGCCCACAGCAGGTGCTCGTGCGGGAGTCCGCGCCCGCCGCCGTAGCCGATGAACTCCACGATCAGCGGCAGCGGCCCGTCGACCCGGGCGGGCAGCGTCAGCCAGCCCTTGACCGGGTGGCCGCCGAACCCGGCGAAGGTCACGTCGTACACCTTGACCGTGGTCAGCCCCGTGTCGACCAGGTCGAAGCGGGCGCCCAGATCGTGCTCGCGGGCCTCCTGGAGGGTCTTGGACCAGAAGGCGTCGAAGTCCTCCGGCTCGGTGGACTTGCTGCGGTACTCGCGGAGTTCGTCGAGGGGAAGGTCGAACAGGGCCATCAACAACCGCCTTCGCACACGGAAAACACCGATAGGTGATCACACCGTACGGCGGTGGTCGGAGGACTCGCCAGACCCTGTCCGCACAATGACCGCCCGCGCGGGAGGGCCCGTGCCGGCCGACCACCGCTGGTCAGAGCAACCGTGCGGACCGGTTTCGTTCGACTGGCCGGACGGCCCGTCGGCTCGGTGCCCGGGCGAGTGGTCGGGTCACCTGTACGCGACCGGCCACGGCGGAGCCCCGCGTGCGAGCCGCAGGGCCCGGTCCCCGTCAGCCGAAGCGCTCGATCCGGATGCGGTCCACGGGCAGGCCCGCGGCGACCAGCAGCCGCGAGGCGTGCTCCGCGAAGCCGTTGGACCCGCACACGTACGCCTCCCAGCCGCCCGCGGGCGGCCGCGCCACCAACGGCGCCAGATGCGCGGCCGACAGCCGCCCCACCGGCACGCCCGCGGGCGCGCCGCGCGTGAACACGGGTGTGGTCTCCGGGCCGAACTCCCGGGCGTAGATGAGCTCTTCGGGGGTGCGCGCGGACACCAGCAGCCGCAGCGGCACGGTCAGCCGCCGCGCCCGGTGGTGCCGCACCATCGACATCAGCGGTACGACCCCGGAACCCGCGCCGAGCAGCAGTGCGGGGCGGTCGCCGGGCCAGGCGAAGAAGCCGCTCAGCGGGCCGCGCACCTCCACCCGGTCGCCGGGGCGGGCCACGGTGTGGAACCAGCCGGAGACCTCGCCGCCCTCGGCGTGGTCCAGGGTCAGTTCGATGTGCCCGGAGTCGTCGGGCGCCGAGGCGATCGAGTAGTGGCGCTGGGCCACGTAACCGTCGGGCGCGGTCAGCCGCAGCATCAGGTGCTGCCCGGGCAGGTGCCCCGGCCACGCCGGCACCGCCAGCCGGAAGGTCGCGGCGCGCGGGGTCTCCCGCCGGATCTCGGTGAGGGTCGCGGTCTGCCATCGGGTGGCCGCCTGCTCGCTCACGGCGATACGGCCGGGGACGGCGAACCGGGTCGGGGGCGCGAAGGTCTCAGTCACCGGAGTACCGCTGCTCCTCCCAGGGGTTGCCGCGGGCGTGGTAGCCGTTCCGCTCCCAGAAGCCCGGCTCGTCGTGGTCGAGGACGCGCAGGCCCGCGATCCACTTGGCGCTCTTCCAGAAGTACAGGTGCGGCACCAGCAGCCGCGCCGGACCCCCGTGCTCGGCGGGCAGCGGTGCGCCGTCGTACGCGAACGCGATCCAGGCGCGCCCGCCGCGCAGGTCCGCGAGCGGGAGGTTCGTGGTGTACCCGGTGTGCGAGTAGGCGACGGCGTGTGTGGCGCCGGCGACGGGCCGTACCGCGTCGAGGAACACGTCCAGCGACACGCCCTCGAACCGCAGCCCGAACTTCGACCAGCCGGTCACACAGTGGATGTCGCCCTCGTACGCGGACGCGGGCAGCTGCCGTGCCTGCTCCCAGTCCCAGGTGCGGGGCTCGGCGACCAGACCGTCGACGCGGAACGTCCAGTCCGAGGGCGCGATGCCGGGCGTGACCTCGGCGGACAGCACGGGCCAGTCGTCGCCGGCGTCGTACTGCCCGGGCGGCAGTCCGGGGTCGGCGACGCGCGGACGCCCGGTGAATCCTCGGGTGACGTTCATGGTGCTCCACCGTACGTGGTCGCCGGGACGGCCCGGGACCGGCCCTGGGACAGCAGATCTAGGGGGTGTCTCGTCGAGACGCCCCTAGGCCCGTGCTTCCGGCGCCGGGGTCCACGCGTTGTAGCGGGCCAGATACGTCGCGAACCGCTGAAGGTCCTCCTGCGGCCAGTCCGCCAGCCGCTTACGGAAGGCCGCCCGGCGGCTCTCGGTGACCTGGGCCAGGATCTCCCGGCCGGTGTCCGTCAGGTGCAGCACCTGTACCCGGTGGTCCTCGGGGTCCAGGCGCCGCTCGATGAGGCCGGTCCGCTCCAGAGCGGCCACCTGCCGGCTGACGGTGGACTTGTCCAGTGCGTAGTGCGCCGCCAGGTCGGTGGCGCGGCAGCCGCCCCGCTCCTCCAGATGCCCGAGCAGCGTGTAGGACACCAGCGACAGCTCGGGGTGCATGCGCCCCGCCGAGGCCCGCGCCCGGCGCGCGAAGACCGTCATCTCGCGCTGGATCGTCTCCACGGCCGTCTCGCCTTCGCTCTCGCTCTCGCCCTCGGCCGCTGTCACGGAACACCTCCCTGTCGTTCTGGTTGCATAGTACAACTGGCGATGCGGCCGTCGCCCGAGGGCACCGAAGGGACCGTCGGTGTCCGAGGGTTGGGGTAGGGTGACCAGCGGTCTCGGACGGTCCGGACCGCGCGGAGCCGAGGAGGTGAGACCCATCGTCGCTGTGTCAGCTCGGGTGCTCTCTCCGCACGACCGCGCGGGTCACCGCCGATAGGTGACCGGGGGAGCGCCCTTCGGCTCCCGAAAGGTCCCGGCTCCCCATGCCCGAACGTCCCACTCCGCCATCCTCTTCTCCCTCGCCCGCGGCGCCGTCGTCCCCCTTCCCCTCCACCGCCGGCGCCTTCCCTCCGGAGTCGCGTGCCGCGGTCGTCACCGCGCTGCGCACGGCCGGCTGTGTGTTCGCCGAGGAGGAGGCGGAGCTGATCCTCGCGGCCGCCCGCACACCCGGCGAGCTCACCGCGCTGGTGGACCGGCGCGCGTCCGGGCTGCCGCTCGAACAGGTTCTGGGCTGGGCCGAGTTCCGTGGCCTGCGGGTGCTCGTGGAACCCGGTGTCTTCGTGCCCCGGCGCCGTACCGAGTTCCTGGTCGAGCAGGCCGTCGCCCAGGCCCGGGACGCCCGCGTCGTCGTGGACCTGTGCTGCGGGTCCGGCGCGGTGGGCGCCGCGCTGGCCGCGGCGCTCGGCCCGGCCGAGCTGCACGCCGCCGACATCGACCCGGCCGCGGTGCGCTGCGCCCGGCGCAACATCGCTCCCCTCGGGGGCCGGGTCCACCTCGGCGACCTGTTCGAGGCGCTGCCGGCCGGGCTGCGCGGCCGGGTCGACGTCCTCGCCGCCAACGTCCCCTACGTCCCCACCGCCGAGGTCGGGCTCCTGCCGTCCGAGGCCCGCGACCACGAACCGCCGGTCGCCCTGGACGGCGGCGCCGACGGCCTCGACGTGCTGCGCCGCGTCACCGCCGCGGCCCCCGCCTGGCTCGCCCCCGGCGGCTGCCTCCTCGTCGAGACGAGCGAACGCCAGGCCCCGGCCGCCCTGGAGGCCTTCACCCGGGCCGGCCTGACCCCGCGCCTGGCCGTCTCGCGGGAGCTGTACGCGCACGTGGTCATCGGCACGAAGGCCCGGCCAGGTCCGTCGGAAACGCCCGGGTCCGCCGTCAGGCGGTCGGGGCACCCGGCGGCATGAGCGTCTGCGCGCGGGCCACCAGCAGGGCCACGTCGTCGTGGTTGTCCGGCTGGTGCAGCGTGCGCAGCAGCAGGTCGCAGAGGTCCTCCAAGGGGCGTCCCGGATCGTCGAGCAGCGTCAGCAGCGACTCCAGGCGCTCGTCCAGCGGATGCCGCCGGGTCTCCACGAGTCCGTCGGTGTACAGCACCAGCTGGTCACCCGGCTCCAGGTCGACGGTGGTGGTGGAGAACGCCACCCCGCCGACGCCCAGCGGCACCCCGGTGGGCAGGTCGAGCAGTTCCGGGGGACGGCCCGGACGGACCCGGGCCGGGGGCAGGTGCCCGGCGTTGGCGATCCGGCACTGCCGCAGATGCGGATCGTGGACGGCGTACAGGCAGGTGGCGATGGACTGGTCCAGGCCGTCGGTGATCCGGTCCAGGTGCTCCAGGAGCCGTGCGGGGTCCAGGTCGAGCGAGGCCAGGGCCTTCGTGGCGGTGCGCAGCCGGCCCATCGTGGCGGCGGCGCTGATGCCGCTGCCCATGACGTCCCCGACGACCAGTGCCGTCTTGTCGCCCTCCAGCGGGATCACGTCGAACCAGTCACCGCCCACCTCGATCGTGGCGCCCGCCGGCTGGTAGCGGGAGGCCACCTCCAGCCCGCCCGTGACGGAGGGGTGGCGGGGCAGCAGGCTGCGCTGGAGCGTGAGGGCCGTGTCACGGGCGTTCTGGTACCAGCGGGCGTTGTCGATCTGTACGGCCGCGCGCGCCGCCAGCTCCCGGGCGAGCAGGACGTCGTCCTCGCTGAAGGGCTCGGGGTTCCGGGTGCGTTTGAGGTCCAGCGCGCCCAGCACCTCGCCGCGCGCGATCAGCGGCACGGCGAGGTAGGAGTGCACGCCCGCGCGGCCCAGCAGAACGGCCGCCTCCGGGGACCGGGCGATGGACGCCAGGTCCTCGTCCTTCACATGCCGCACCAGCACCGGGCGCCCGGTGCGCACGCACTGGGTGACCAGCCGCTCGGGGCCGTAGCGGGCGATCTGGCCCGGCGGGTCGGCCGCCTCCAGGGCGTCGACGGCATGGTCCGCCCGGACGGCCAGAGCCCGGATCACCGCCGGCTCGGTGGGGCCCAGGCTGCTGCGCCGGCCCCCGACGACCGCCTCCAGCAGGTCCACGGCCGCCACGTCCGCCAGCTCGGGCACCGCCACGTCGGCCAGCTCCCGGGCGGTGCGGTCCAGGTCGAGGGTGGTGCCGATCCGGGCCGAGGCGTCGGCGATCAGGGCCAGGCGCCGGCGTGCCGCCTCCGCCTCGATGCCGGCCCGGTACTGCTCGGTGATGTCCACGCTCGACAGCGCCACGCCCAGTACCGTGCCGACGGCGTCCTCCAGCCGGTACAGCGAGACCGACCAGGCGTGGTCCTCCTCCGGGTCGGCCGGGGTCCGGCCGACGGCGAAGACGTCGACGAGGGGCCGGCCGCTCTCCAGCACCCGCAGCGCGGCGGCCAGCAGCGCCTCGGTGTCCACCTGCGGCAGCACCTCGGGGATGGTCCGTCCGATCTGCGCCTCGGCCGGGACCCCGACCATGCGTTCCAGGGCCGGGTTGACCGAGACGTACCGCAGCCGGGTGTCCAGGACCGCGAGCCCGATCGGGGACTGCGAGACGATCCGCGCCGACAGCGCCACGTCCCGCTCCAGCCGGCGCACGGTCGACTGGTCGGCGGCGAGCCCCAGCGCGTAGACGTCGCCGCGGTCGTCCAGCAGCCGCATGTTGCGGAACTCCACCAGACGGGTACTGCCGTCCTTGTGCCGTATGGGGAAGGCGCCGGCCCAGCCCTGGCCGGTCCGCAGGACGTCGGCGAACAGCTTGATCACGAGGTCCAGGTGCTCCTCGTGGACCATCAGCCGGCCGGCGAGCTGTCCGAGCGCCTCCTGCGCCGAATAGCCGAAGAGCTCCTCGGCCTGCGGGCTCCACAGCACGATGCGCCCCTGGGCGTCGAGGACCACCGAGGCCACGCCCAGCACGTCGAGCAGCCCGCTCGGTCCCACCGGACCGCCGAACGGCTCCTGGCCCTCGGCCGAGGCAGCCCCGGCTGCTGTCATCGCACGCACCGCCTTCGCCCGTCCACGCGGCCCGCCGTCCCCGGTGCCGACACCCCCTGTTGTACCGCGCCCACACTCACCTCTCCGAGGGTCCGTCGCCTCTTTCCACCATCCCTCACCACCGGGGTGGTCGTCCCGCCGAGTCGGCCGTAAGGGCCGCCGGGCCCGCACGCTGCGCGAAGTCCGAGATGTCCCGCCCGGACGAGGTGCGCGACGGGGAGCGCCGCCGATGGTGTGCCGCCGCTGGTGCACCGACGGGAGGTGGTGCTTTGCTGAGGGATGGGGGTGGGGCGCGGTTTCGGGGGAACCCTGTGCGGCGGTCGCAGGAAGCTTGTGCGGCAGTCGCAGTGCGGCCACGAGAGGAGCGATCACGATGGTCAGTGAGCCCGAGCACCCGGAATCCGTCTCGGTGGAGCTGAGCGGATGCAGCAAGGAAGACGCCCGGATCGTGTTCGACGCCCTGTGCGCCTGCTTCTCGTCCGACCGGCGCGCGGACGACGTGCCCCGCGACTACCACGAGGTGCGGCCCACGGTGTGGCTCGGCACGTTCGACGTCGCCGAGCCCCGCGGGACGTGCGGTCCCGCACACCTGGGGGCGTCCGTCACGGCCGACGTGCAGGGCGGCTACTGGGCGATCGACCGGTTCCGCACGACCCTGGACTCCCTGTTCACCGTCCAGGACCTGTGCACGGCGTCCGGCGACCAGGAGCGCGAGTTGCACGTACGCCTGGAGAGCCGCTGATGTGAGCCACGGCCACCGGAGTGAGGGTCCTCCGGTGGCCGAGTGCGCGCCCCCGGTTGTGCAACTAGTTGCATAACCGCCTCGGCGTCCTCTACAAATGCGGTGACGACACCGCGCACGGAGGGCCCGATGAGCCGTTACCCGCACCTGCTGAGCCCGCTCGACCTGGGCTTCACCACCCTGCCCAACCGCGTCCTGATGGGCTCCATGCACATCGGCCTGGAGGAGGCCGAGCGCGGCTTCGAGCGGATGGCGGAGTTCTACGCGGCCCGGGCGCGCGGCGGGGTGGGCCTCATCGTCACCGGCGGCATCGCGCCCAACGACGAGGGACGGCCCTACGAGGGCGGCGCCAAGCTCACCACCGAGGAGGAGGCCGGGCAGCACCGGGTCGTCACCGACGCCGTGCACCGCGAGGGCGGCCGGATCGCGCTCCAGATCCTGCACTTCGGCCGCTACGCCTACCACCGCGACCTGGTCGCACCGAGCCCGCTCCAGGCGCCGATCAGCCCCTTCGTCCCCCGCGAGCTCACCGACGCCGACATCGAGCGGACCATCGACGACTACGCCCGCACCGCCCGCCTCGCCCGGCAGGCCGGCTACGACGGCGTCGAGATCATGGGCTCCGAGGGCTACCTGATCAACGAGTTCATCGCGGCCCGCACCAACCACCGCACCGACCGCTGGGGCGGCTCCTACGACAACCGCACACGCTTCCCGGTCGAGATCGTCCGCCGGGTGCGCGAGGCGGTCGGCGAGGACTTCATCATCGTCTACCGGCTGTCCATGCTGGACCTGGTGCCCGGCGGCTCCTCCCTGGAGGAGGTGATCACGCTCGCCAAGGCCGTCGAGGCGGCAGGCGCGACCATCATCAACACCGGCATCGGCTGGCACGAGGCCCGCATCCCCACCATCGCCACCTCCGTGCCGCGTGGCGCCTACACCTGGGTGACGAAGAAGCTCATGGGCGCGGTCTCGGTCCCGCTCGTCACCACCAACCGCATCAACACCCCGGAGCTCGCCGAGCAGCTGCTGGCCGACGGCCGCGCCGACATGGTCTCCATGGCCCGCCCGATGCTGGCCGACCCCGACTTCGTGGCCAAGGCCGCCGCCGGCCGGCCCGAGGCCATCAACACCTGCATCGGCTGCAACCAGGCCTGCCTCGACCACACCTTCAGCGGGAAGATCACCTCCTGCCTGGTCAACCCGCGCGCCTGCCACGAGACCGAGCTGGTGCTCTCGCCCACCCGGCGGCGCAAGCGCGTCGCCGTCGTCGGCGCCGGTCCCGCCGGACTGGCCTGCGCGGTGAGCGCCGCCGAACGCGGCCACGACGTCACGCTCTTCGACGCCGCGAGCGAGATCGGCGGCCAGCTGAACGTCGCCCGCAAGGTCCCCGGCAAGCAGGAGTTCGACGAGACCCTGCGCTACTTCCGCCACCAGCTCGACGCGCACGGCGTGGACGTACGCCTCGACACCTGGGTGAGCGCCGGCGACCTCGCCGGCCACGACGAGGTGGTCGTCGCCACCGGGGTCACCCCGCGCACCCCCGAGATCCCCGGCGTGGACCATCCGCGCGTCCTCGGCTACCTCGACGTGCTGCGCGACGGCGCTCCCGTCGGAGACCGGGTGGCGATCCTGGGCGCGGGCGGCATCGGGTTCGACGTCGCCGAGTTCCTGACCGACGGTGGCGACAAGACCAGCGAGGACCCCGCCGCGTACTTCCGCGCCTGGGGCGTCGACACCGACTACCGGGCCCCCGGCGGCCTCGCCGCGCCCGAGCGGCCCGCCCCGCCGCGCACCGTCCACCTGCTCCAGCGCAAGACCAGCAAGGTCGGCGCGGGCCTCGGCAAGACGACCGGCTGGATCCACCGCACCGAGCTCAAGCACCGCGGCGTCACCATGATCCCGGGCGTGCGCTACGACCGGATCGACGACAGCGGGCTGCACATCACCGTGGACGGCGCGAGCAGCGTCCTGGAGGTGGACACCGTCGTGCTGTGCACCGGACAGGAGCCGCGCCGCGACCTGTACGACGAGCTCGTCGCCGCCGGGCGCAGCGCCCACCTCATCGGTGGCGCGGACGTGGCCGCCGAACTGGACGCCAAGCGCGCGATCAAGCAGGGCACGGAGCTGGCGGCGGCCTTGTAGGGGCGCGCCGGGGCAGGGCCGGGCCGTCCCTAGGATGACCCCATGTCACTCCCGCACGCGATCCTCACCGCCCTGCTCGAGAAGCCGTCGTCGGGGCTCGAGCTGACGCGCCGCTTCGACAAGTCGATCGGCTACTTCTGGTCGGCGACGCATCAGCAGATCTACCGGGAGCTGGGGAAACTGGAGGCGGACGGCCTCATCCGCGCCCTGCCCGCCGAGCAACCGGCCCGGGGGCAGCGCAAGAGCTACGAGGTGCTGCCGGCGGGCCGGGCCGAACTGGCCCGCTGGACGGCGGCGTCCCAGGAGCCCAAGCCGCTGCGCGACGCCCTGCTGCTGCGGCTGCGCGCCGCGGCCGTGGTCGGCACGGCGGGGCTCGAGGACGACCTCCGGCGCCATCTTCAGCGGCACGAGCGGCAGTTGGCGGAGTACCGGCAGATCGAGGAGCGCGACTTCCCGCCCGGGAAGGACAGCCCCCAGAACCGGTTGCAGCACCTGGTGCTGCGGGCCGGGATCGACCTGGAGACGTTCTGGACCGGGTGGCTCAGGCACGCGCTGGAGGAGTTCGCCGAACTGCCGGGCACGGATCCGGCCTGAGACGCCGGCGCCGACCGGCCTCGACCCACGCCGGCCCGCCTCGACCCAGGCTCACCGCGTCGGCTCACGCCGACCCGCCTCGGCCTACGCCGACCGCGTCCCTTCCCCGCCACCTGCGGCCCGCCGCTCACAGCGGGTACGGCTTCGACCGGCGCCGGAGCACCCAGCCGGTGGCGATCATCGCGGCCCCGATCAGCGTCCCGCCCGTCGCGAGCACGACGGTGCCGTTGGCCTTGACGCGGCTGCCCAGGCGGTCCAGGAGACCGCGCGACGGTGCGGAAGCGGCGGGCGCGGAGGAGGCCGCCGGCTTCGAGGGGGCGGTGACCACGACGGACTGGGTGCCCGCCGTCATGTCGTCGGCGCACACCACGATCACCGTGTACGTGCCCGGGCGCACGCTTCGCCAGACCGCCGACTGGCCGGCGGTCGTCCCCGTGAGTGCCGCCCGGCGTCCCTGGGCGAAGCCGGTCTGGCCGGGGCCCAGCAGCGAGGCCGTGCCCCAGGCGCTGTCGACCGGGGTGCACGAGCTGGTGGTCACCGTCACCGTGGAGCCGCTGGTGCTCACGGAGATCCCCGGCCCGGCGACGGCCGTTCCGGCGGCGATCTGGAACGTGAGGGCGGCGGCCGCGGCGACGGGCCCCGGGCCGCCGCGCAGGAGGGATCGATCGCGCATGGACACTCCTCCGGCGGCACGGTCGGCGGACCGTCCCGAGTACCGCCGCGGACGGAGAGTTGCCCGTGCCGCCTCCGAGGCAGCCCATCCCCCGTGACGGCCCGCCGCACGCGTACCCCACCCACGCGGCCGACGGCCGAACGGCCGAGCGAGTCGACAGGACCTGGGAGGTGTCTAGTGCCACATCAGGCAACGTTCGCCCTGTTGTGACGAACCGTCCGGATGGTGATCCGGGCGGCTCGTTGTACGTCATGCTGGGCAGATGGCTGAGCGTGTCCGGGTCCGCGAGATCGATGACAACGAGGGGCAGCGGCTGCTGCGGATCATCCGCCGGGGCACCGGGTCGGTGGTGACCTGGCGGCGG